>JADLFO010000196.1 GCA_020845455.1 Caldilineaceae bacterium | reverse complement strand
GGCGCGCAGACGCAGCGCGCCGTGGAGAACTTTCCGATCAGCGATCTGCGCTTTCCGCGCGCCATGATCCGCGCTCTGGGGCTGATCAAGGGTGCGGCCGCGGCAGTGAATGCCGAGTTGGGGCTGATGGACCCCGCCATGGCGGACGCCATCCAAGCCGCGGCGCAAGAGGTCGCAGAGGGCAAGCACGACCGCCACTTCCCGCTGGACATCTTCCAGACCGGGTCGGGCACCAGCACCAACATGAACGCCAATGAGGTGATCGCCCATCTGGCGAGCGAGCGGCTGGGGGGCAAGGTACATCCCAACGACCATGTAAACATGAGCCAGAGCAGCAATGACGTGATCCCGACGGCGATCCACGTCAGCGCCTTTGTGCTGGTGACACAGGACTTGATCCCGGCGTTGACGCATCTGCACGGCGCGCTGGAGAAGAAGGCGCATGAGGTAGATCATGTCGTCACCACCGGGCGCACGCATCTGATGGACGCCATGCCGGTACGCTTGGGGCAGGAGGTGGGCGGCTGGGCCGGCCAGATTGCGCACGGCATCCAGCGGCTGGAGTCGACGCTGCCCCGGCTGGGCGAGTTGGCGCAGGGCGCGACCGCGGTGGGCACTGGCATCAACGCCCATCCTGAATTTGGCACGCGTATCGCGGCCAAGTTGGCGGAGATGACCGGCTGCGCCTTTGTCACCAGCAGCAACTATTTCGAGGCGCTCAGCACCCAGGACGCGGCGGTGGAGTTGAGCGGGCAGTTGAAGACGGTGGCGGTGAGCCTGATGAAGATCGCCAACGATCTGCGCTGGATGAACAGCGGGCCGATTGCCGGTTTTGGCGAGATCGTGCTGCCTGCGCTGCAGCCGGGCAGCAGCATCATGCCGGGCAAGATCAACCCGGTTATCCCCGAAGCGGTGATGATGGTCTGCGCCCAGGTGATGGGCAACGACGTGACGATCAATCTGGGCGGCCAACACGGCAATTTCCAACTCAACGTGATGCTGCCGGTGATCGCCTATAACTTGTGCCAGAGCATTGAACTGCTGGCCGCGGCGAGCCGTGTGCTGGCCGATAAGTCGATTGCGGGCTTTACGGTCAACGAGACGCATATTGCAGAGCTGGTGGGGCGCAACCCGATCTTGGTGACGGCGCTCAACCCGGTGATCGGCTATGAGAAGGGGGCCAAGCTGGCGAAACAGGCCTATGCCGAAGGGCGTTCGCTCAAGGAGGTGGCGCTGGAGACGACCGACCTGACCGCCGAAGAACTGGACCGGTTGCTCGACCCGCGCCAGTTGACCGAGGGCGGTATTCAGGCATAGGCGGAGAATTCGCCGCAAAGAACGCAGAGCTTTGCGGTGAAAGTTCTTCCGAGAAAACAGGCCCGCTGTCGTGATGGCAGCGGGCCTGTTTTGTTTTTGGGAGGAAGCGGGCGCTAGGGCATATAGCTGAGCGGGTTGCGCTGCACGCCCTGATAGCGGATTTCAAAGTGCAGGTGGGGGCCGGTGCTGTTGCCGGTGTTGCCCACGCTGCCGATCTGCTGGCCGCGGGCGACGCTCTCGCCGGGTTTGACAAAGATGCTGTTCAGATGGGCGTAGAGCGTGACGAAGCCGTTGCCATGGTCGATGATGACATGGTTGCCGTAGCCGCCATTCCAACCGCCGGTAGCGACGGCAACATAGCCGCCATCAGCAGATTTGACCGCTGCGCCCGTCCAGCCGCTGATGTCAATGGCGCCGTGGCCGCTCCAGTACTGTTGGCCGATGGAGCCGCTGGCCGGCCAGACGAAGTTGCCGGAGCCGATCTTCGCCGTGGTGGGCACTGCGCCGCCGCTGTAGGCCACGGCGGGCTGCGCAGGCAGAGGCTTGGTCCCGTTGGGGATGATCAACTGGTTGCCCACGGTCAGTTGGGTATCGGCGCTGGCAAGACCATTGTTCTTGTAGTTGACGATGTCCTCCACCGCAACTTCGTACTTTTCGGCCAGCGAACCCAAGGTGTCGCCGGAGGTGACGGTGTGCAGCACGCCGTCGACCGGCGGGATGTTCAGCGGGTCGCCGGGCCGGATCAGGTCGGCGTTGAGTTCCAGCCCCGGATTGGACCATTGGACGGTTTCAGGCTTGAGACGGAACTTTTGGGCGATGCCGAGGACCGTGTCGCCCGCCTGGACGATATAGGTCTGGATGCCTTCGGGCGCAGGCTGCTGGCGGGCGGTCGTGAAGGGCACGGCGGCGCGCTGCAGCGCCGATTCACTTGGGATACCGTCGGGCTGCCCGCCGACCAGCGCATTGACCTGGGATGCGATGCCGCCCCCTTGACCCGCACCCAACAGCGCGCTGTTGGGCAGGGCACGCAGTGGAATCTCCCAGGTGGGCATTTCGACCCGGCTCAGGATCAAGATCAGCGCAGCCACTACCAGGACGGAAAGATGGCCGGCCAGCCGCACGGGCGTGACTTGGTCGGCAAAGGTCTTAGCCAGTTGCTGCTGCACACGCTGTACCAAGCTCTCGACCGCAGGCTGGGCCGGGACGCGCTGGTTAAACCATTCTGCGCCGGCGAGAGGTGCGGTTTGGACAGTAAGCGTGTTTGGGCGGGAAAGACCCCGGGCTGCGCTGTCTAGGGGGGAACCTGGGGTGGAGTGGCTTTCAGATGAACTATACGACTGCTGTAGAAAGCCAGGATACTCTCGGTCGTCGGGACGAACTGCCTTGGAATGGTTTGGCCCGATTGCGTCCCCAAACGCCGAGTTAGCGTCTGCTGACATACACGTCGTTCTCCATGAGGCAATGATGTTGGGGGGACAAGGGCAACACAGCACCGTAGTAAGGCATTGGGCGGGAACGCCCAATGACCCTGCACCCTGTTTGACTCTTGCCCGACCTCGTTATGCCGCCGATTATATCACGCCGTGATCAGGTTGCAAAGAGACTATTAGCGTACGGGGCTTCCAAAATGCGTATATTATCACGATTGGAGAGCGAACGTCAGCTTTGCGTAGGTTTGACGTATGACAATGTGGTTGATCAAAAGGCCCGCCGCACTGGGCGACGGGCCAATCTGACGGTTATCCGATGACAGAATATGGGTATAGTTTACCGCTTGGTGAGCGTATCGAGAAATTCGCGATTGTCGCGTGTGCGGCTCAGACGCTCGATGATGGGCAGGATCGCCTCTTGGCCGCCACCCATAGCGTCGATCATGCGGCGCAGCGTGTAGACTTTGGCCAGCGTTTCGGCGTCGAGCAGCTTTTCCTCGGCGCGTGTGCCGCTGCGCTCGATGTCGAAGGCGGGGAAGATGCGGCGCTCGGCGAGCTTGCGGTTGAGGTGCAGCTCCATGTTGCCGGTGCCTTTGAATTCCTCGTAGATCACATCGTCCATGCGGCTGCCGGTATCGACCAGGGTGGTGGCGATGATGGTGAGGCTGCCGCCTTCCTCGATCTTGCGCGCCGCGCCAAAGAAGCGTTTGGGCGGGTAGAGTGCGGCGGGGTCAATACCACCGGAAAGCGTGCGCCCGGAGGGCGGCACGGTCAGGTTGTAGGCGCGGGCCAGGCGGGTGATGCTGTCGAGCAGGATCACGACATCTTTTTCGCTTTCCACCAGGCGCTTAGCCCGCTCCAGCGCCATTTCGGCCACGCGCACATGGTTCTGGACGGGTTCATCGAAGGTGCTGCTGACCACTTCGGCTTCCACCGAACGGTCCATGTCGGTCACTTCTTCAGGGCGCTCGCCGATCAGCACGACCATTAGGTGGACGTCTTTGTAGTTGGTGGTGATGCCGTTGGCAACGCGTTTGAGCACGGTAGTCTTACCGGCTTTGGGCGGGCTGACGATCAGCCCGCGCTGGCCACGACCGATCGGCGCGAGCAGGTCGATCATGCGCGTCGAAATGACGTTGGCGCGCGTCTCCAAGAGCAGTTGTTCATTGGGGAAGATCGGCGTGAGCTTTTCGAAGACGGGCCGGCGTTTGGCCTCTTCGGGGTCCAGCCCGTTGACGGCTTCGACCTTGAGCAGCCCATGATATTTTTCGGTGTCTTTGGGCGGGCGCACCTGGCCGATTACAAAATCGCCGGTACGCAGCCCGAATCGGCGGATTTGGCTCTGGCTGACGTAGACATCTTCCGGCCCAGGCAAGAGATGGTCGCTGCGCAGGAAGCCGATGCCATCTTGGACGATCTCCAAGATGCCGCCGCCAAAGATAAACCCTTGGCGCTCGGCGTTGGCGCGCAAAAGCCGCATGACCAGGTCATATTTCTTGAGGCGCGTGTAGCCGCTGATCTCCATAGAACGGGCAATTTCGCGCAACTCGTCGAGATTGAGCGCGTCCAATTGCGAAATGGTCATGGCAATAAGTTGTTCGGACATGAGGGTTTTTCCTTGATTTTCCGGTTCCCATGAGAGGGGTATAGGGTATCCCGATTGCGCGACCAAAAACCCATTAACGGGGGTTCAACCTTGCGCAAGAGGGATTGTCCAATGGTATCACTGGACAAGACGTACGACGGTCTAAATAGTTATTGTCGAGTTATAAGCTGCTGTAAGTATGCGGGCCTGCGATTGAGGTTTCTATCTACTGTCTTAACGATACCCTGATCTGCTTGGTTCCGAATACAGTCGATTTGGTTAACGCTTGAATGATGAGATTTGATGGCAATCTATTGACGATATGCTGTTGTGTTACGCGATATTCAGTTTGGCTTTCGGGTCTATTGGTGCTGTTGCGCTGCGCGGGTAAAGCGGCCCTCGATAAGCTGTGAATGTATGGTTTGTGAGAGACTCTGACTTGACCTAGTTTTCAGGGCAAGCAGACTATAGGATAACGCTGCCTGCCGAGTGACCGGCCTAGTGAGCAAGCGACACTCGGCCGGATAGGGCGACGGATAGCGAACGCGCGTGGTACAGATCGGACGGGTAGGCGATGGTCAGAATACTCGGAGGGTGACGGCACCAGAGCCTGAGGGCATCAACTCTTTGCCATTATAACAACCCTTCGGCCCGGCGTCAACTGTGAAAATCCTCGAATTACCGGCCTGCCCACAGACACAACCCCAGCCTGTGGGCAGGCCGCCCCGTTACCATTCCCAGAGACCGGCAATCTCTTTCAAGGCTTCAATATCGAGCAGCGTGATGCGCCGGTAGCCAAGCTCCACCAACCCTTGGCGCTTAAAATCTCGTAAGATGGCGCTGACAGTCTCCCGGTAGGTGCCCAGATGATCGGCCAGCGACTGGTGGCTGATGCCTTTGATCAGCCCCGTCTGGTTGTTGCCCAAGTCGAGCAGCAGCATAGCCAGCCGTTCCGGCAGCTTTTTATAGGCGACATCTTCCAGGCTGTTTTCAACCTGGAGCAGCCGCTCGCCATAGGTCTGCAACATGCCCCAGCCCAAGATCGGGTACTGCATGGTCACGTTGCGTGCTTCGTGCGCGGGGATGACCCAAACCGAGACCCGGTCGGCGGCTTCCACAAAGATGTTGGGGTCCCCTGGCTGGTCCAGCGCGCCCTCGCCAAAGATCGAGCCGGCCTCCAACGTGGCCACCACCAAGCGCCGCCCTTCGTTGTTGGTACAAACTAGGTTTACCTTGCCGCTCATAAGAACATACATCTTGTCGACGAGATCTTCCGGAGTGGCGATTACACTGCCGCGCTCCAGATGGTTGATGCTGATGACCTTGTTAAAGGCGGGGTCTTCTTCGCGCAGCGCCGTAAGCATCTGGGGCAGAGTGTTTGTCTTCATCATCCCCGACAACACGCCGGTCTGGGTTCCCAGGGGTTGCACTTCTCTCTGGGAATCTCGGGAGGAAATGTTCATATCCGTTTGTCCTTTCTTCGTCGGCAGTCAGGGAATGCTGTAGCGCAAGGCGGTTCAATCCACCCGCGCAGGCCCCGGCATGAGTACGCCGAGGATGACGACCAGCACAGCCATGCCCGAATCATGCCCTGGGGAAGACCTGCTCCGCGCCATTAGAACCATGATAGCGGAGATTGTTATGAAAAAGATTGGAGAAATGTTTGAATTACATTAATGTTGTCGTTGCGCCGAGCTAAATCGGGCATGACCCCTGGCTCAAGCTGCGTTGAGACCGGAATGTGCTTGCGCGGCGCAAGGCCTTCCAGGGGCGGTTCAACCGCGGGGGGCTGTGCTGCGCCGGCCGCCCTGGCCGTTGGTGCGTTCGCCCATCAACCACCGCGCCAGCGCCTGCCAACGTGGTCGATAGTCGGCGGGAAGTGCAGGAAGAAGATCGGCCAGTCTGCGGGCGCTGGGGGATGGGTCGGCGAGGGTGGCGGCGAGATCGGCAGCAGCGGCGCGATAGCCGGGCAGCAGGTGCAGCGGCAGACCGGCCAGGTCGGGCGCGGCTTCTGCGCCTGCTTCGAGCAGGGCGCGGTTTTCGTCAAAACCGGTCGCTTCGGAGGCAAAGAGCGCGCGCAGGTGGCCTTCGCTGACGGTCTGCAGCGCCTGGGCAAAGCGTGTGACGATGGCCGGGCTGTCGGTCTGCGCGGCCATGCCCGCAGCGCGGCTAAAACAATAGTCGCCGGCCAGGATGGTGCTGCCGATAAAGGAGCGGTCGAGGTCCTCTCTATGGGCTTCGAGCACGGCGGCGTTTACCAGAAGGCGATGGACATGCAGCGCCAGATAGAGCATCTCCAGGGCTGCTGCTAAGTGGAGACGGCGGCGGCGTGACTGTGCGTCGCCGCGGGGGTCATAGCCGGCAGCCAAGATCAGCGCGGCACGCAGCGTGGGCGTAGTCTGTTTGCTTTGGGCGCGTATCAACTCGCCCAGAGGCATGCCGAGTTCTTCAATCGCCGCGGTCAGCATTTCCTGCACAGCGCGCAGTTCGGCTTCAAAGTCGGAAAGGGCGTCGGGATAGAGGGCAGGCTGCGTGCTCGTCATCGGGAATTTCTTACGTCTCTACGCGGCTGGGCTGCCGCTCAAGCAGCAGTTGGTCGACCTGCTGCGCCATGCACTGAGTGCAGTCGCCCAAGTATACGCCCGCAATGGCGCTGCGTAGGTCGGGCCGGCGGCTGAAAATTGGGCCGCCATAGCCGATCAGAGGGCGCTGTCTGCCGCACTGGGGGGCAGGGCAGGGGAGGTGCGCCGTCAGCTTGGCCAACGCTTCCGCCGCGGCCTGAGTGCCGGCGCTAAAGATCAGCATGGCGGGCTGGCGGCGCTGCATTTCGCCGACAAAATCTGTGACAAACTCAGCATCAGAAGCTATAGCGCTGTCGTCCTGCTCGCCGACCGGCACAACTGGCCCCAGGTAGTGGACTCGATAGCCGGCGCGGCGCAGATAGATGCTCAACAGCAGCGCGTCGATTTCGCGCGCTTCGGCTGGGGCACAGGCGACCCAAATCAGCAGTGGACTCGCAGGGTTGGGCAGTCCGCGCAGCAGCGCCGCCAGCCGTTGCCGCAGATAGATAGATGCAAACTGCCCGGCGGTGCGGTTGAGCGCGCCGGCCTGCCGCTGTCCATCGATTTCCGCCGAAACGGCCTGGAAGAGGTTTTCGCCAAGCTGTTCGACCGGATAGAGGGCAAAGGCTTCGGCGATCACCTGGTCGGCGGCCTCTTCGTCGTAGTCGAGCAGGGCGCAGAGCAGATCCTGTTGCAGCGCGTTGACGTCGCGCACTCGGCCGCGCTGTACGGCTAGATGCACGGTGGGGCTGGGAACATTGCCTGTGCCGGCGGGCAGCACGACCTGCGCCATTCCACCCGACTCGCGGGCCAGATTCTCCAGCCAAGAGACTGCCTGGCTGATCGACATCCCCGCATCGACCTGGGCCTTGAGCCAGCGGATCACGGAGACATCGCGCTCGGCGTAGAGCCGGTAGCCGTTTTCCGAACGTTGGGGCCGGCACATGTTGTAGCGTCGCTCCCAGGCGCGCAGTGTGCTGGGGCTGATGCCTGTGGCCTGGACAACGGCTTTGATGTTGTAGAGCGGTGTGGTGGCGTAGTCGCTCAAGCGCCAAGCTGTAGACACGCGTGACCTCGGTTAGTGGAGTGCAAAGCGAGCATCAGGCCGCTCGAAAGGACGATGTCTTGCCGCCCCGTGGCAGAGGTGGAGACGGCGCATTCGACCTGGAGGGTCTTCCCTTTGGGCAGAACTGAACGAAAGGTCGCACACTATCTGTCGCATGCTACCACACAAAGGCGGATTCAACAATCTTTGGGGAAATGGTTCGCCCTTTACGATTTGGCTGAACTGATGAGTGGGCTGAACTGACGCCTCGGCATGGCTCGCTGCACGCCATCGGCTCGCGGCGTTATGTCAGCGAGCGGTCGACCCAGGGGCGCGGGGTGGGGGCCAGCGTGATCTGGCGTTTGCGGCGGATGGCTTCTTGAGCGGCCAGGACGACCGCTAAACTCTGCACGCCGTCGGCGCCGCCGGCCAGCGGCACGCCCTGACCACGCACGGCTTCGGCAAAGATCTGTACCGAGCGCTGATATAGGTCGGTGGTGAATAGGGGCAGCGCACTGCTATAGCCGTGACGGATGAGGTGCAGTTCGCTGGGGTAGTCGTCTGTCAGACAGTGGCGCGCCACCAACATGCCTGCGCTGCCGTAGATCTCGACGGCGGTGGGCGTGTGCGGCACCAGAAATGAGTCGTGCAGTTGAAAGACCAGCCCGCTGCGGCGCAAGGTCAGGTGGCTGACCACATCTTCTTCAACCGCACTCTCGCCGCCGGCCAGGATCTGCTGCGTGCTGAGGGCGTGAATGGCGGCGGCTTCGTCGCGCAGCAGGTAGCGGATGAGGTCCACGCTGTGCAGGGTGCGGTCGAGCAGCACGCCGCCGCCGCCGGGGCGCAGCCGCCAGGTTTGCAGCGCCGGGCGCAGCGCAATGGCGTTGCTGATGCGCCCCCCCAATAGGTCGCCGATCGCGCCGTCTGCGATCTGTTCGCGCAGGGCGCGCAGGGCGGGGTCGGCGCGGCGCAGATAGTTGACGCCCAAGGCCAAGCCGCGGCTGAGCGCGGTGTGGGCCGCGGTCTGGGCATCGTCGAGGGTAAGCGCCAGCGGCGGCTCGCACAACACATGTTTGCCGGCGGCCAGCGCCGCCATCACCGCTTGGGCGTGGTGGCGCGGGTGGCTGCTGATATAGACGCAGTGAATATCGGGGTGGGCCAGCAGATCGGCCAGGTTGACATAGACCTGGGGCACGGCTTGATCGACGGCAAATTGGCGGGCGCGGTGTTCATTGTGGCTAAAGATGCCGATGATGCGGCTGTGCGTGACGGCGCTTTGCCCGCCGGCGTCGGACAGCGGGTGCTGGTCGCGGATGGCGCGCACCATGCGTCCGGCCATGGCGCTGGCCCCGACCAGCCCCCATCCCAGGGTAGCTGCGCCCAGGACATCGCGCGGGGGGTGCGTTCTCCAGGTAGATGGAGAAGTGGAATCGTTCACAGGTAGCCGTTGGCAGGAGTGTTTGCACGCGGGCAGCAGCTATATGCCGCCGCCATACCGCACCTCATCGCCGTCCTCATCGCCGGCGATGAGGTGATAGATCTGGGCCAAGTCCTCGTCGCTGTAGAAGTGGACGGTGAGCCGCCCGCTGCCGTCGCGGTTGCGGGTCAGGTGGACGCGCGTGCCCAGGGCGGCGCGCAGCCGGTTTTCCAGATGGGTGAGGTCGGCGTCGAGGCTGCGCGACGGATCCTCGGCTTCCGGTTCGGGCTGCGCTGCAGGCGCGCCGGCGAGCCGCTTGACCAGCTCTTCGGTCTGGCGCACGTTGAGGTCGTGGGCCAAGATGCGCTCCAGCGCCTGGGCAATCAGCGCAGCGTCGGGCAGGGCCAGCAGGGCGCGGGCATGACCGGCGCTGATGCGCCCGTCGACCAAGACGGCCTGCACTTTGGACGGAAGCTGGAGCAGCCGCACGGTGTTGGCGACGGCCGACCGGCTTTTGCCGACGCGCCGGCCGATCTCGGCCTGGGTCAGCCCAAACTCGTCGAGCAGGCTTTGATAGGCGGCGGCCTCTTCGAGCGGGTTGAGGTCGGCGCGCTGGAGGTTTTCGACCAGCGCCCATTCGACCAACTGCTGGGGCGAGGCTTCGCGCACGATGGCGGGGACGGTGGCGAGGTCGGCCAGCCGCGCGGCGCGCCAGCGCCGCTCGCCGGCAACCAGCCAATAGGCGTTGGGTTGTTGGGGCTGCTGGGTGACGATCAGCGGCTGGATGATGCCGTGTTCACGGATCGACGCCGCCAATTCGTCGAGCGCGCCCGGGTCGAAGTGGGCGCGCGGCTGGTGCGGGTTGGGCGCAATGCTCTCCCAGGTCAAGAGGTGTACGCCATCTGTGATCTCCGCGCTGCCGGCGCGCGCTGCGGCCTCGGCAGCCGCCGCAGCGCCGCGCGTGCCCTGCGTGTCCATGATGAGCGCGCCCAGCCCGCGCCCCAGCCCGCGCCGTTTGAAGGCGTTGTTATTGGCGGCCATAGTCATCTCCCCTCACACCGTCTGCTCTCACGTCGTCTCGCTTGTGCGCTGTCTTGTCCTGCGCGCTGCGCCTAGGCTTCGGCCAGGCGGGTGAGCGCGTTTTCCTCACGTTCCAAAAACTCTTGGGCCAATGCCTGATAGGCCAGGGCGCCGGCGCTGGCAGGCGCATAGCTCAGGATCGTCTGGCCGTAGCTCGGCGCTTCACTCAGGCGCACGTTGCGCGGGATGATGGTGCGGAAGACCTCGTCGGGGAAGTAGTTGCGCACTTCCTGCACAACCTGCTGCGCCAGGTTGGTGCGGCTGTCATACATGGTGAGCACGACGCCTGCGATTTTCAGCCGTTCGTTGAGCACTTCGCGCACCTGCTGGATGGTGTCGAGCAGTAGGCTCAACCCTTCGAGCGCCAGGTATTCGCACTGCACGGGGATGATGACGCCGTGCGTGGCGGCGGTGAGGCCGTTGACGGTCAGCAGCCCCAGGCTGGGCGGCTCGTCGATCAGGATATAGTCGTAGAGCGGCAGCATGGGGCGCAGGGCGCGCTCCAGCAGCCGTTCACGCGCCATGCGCCGTGCCATCTCGACCTCGGCCCCGGCCAAGTCGGTGGTCGACGGCGCCAAATCCAGCCCCACCCGGTCAGTTAACGTCAGGGTTTTTTGGATGGGCATTTGGTCGATCAAGACATTGTAGAGGCTTTGCGCCAGGGTGCGCGGGTCGATGCCCAGGCTGGTGGTGGCGTTGCCCTGGGGGTCGGTATCCACGATCAAGACGCGGCGGCCTGCGGCGGCCAGATAGGCGCCCAGGTTGACACTGGTCGTGGTTTTGGCGACGCCGCCTTTTTGGTTGGCAAAGGCGTAGATTCTGGCTGTCATGGCGGTGCGTTGTTCCCTGGCTTCCCGCGGGCCTCCAGCGTGACGAGGCCGGCGCAGCGGCTAGGCCAGCCCCGCCAAAGGCAGCGGGTGATCGGCCAGATAGGCCATCACCTGGTCTCGGGTGGGAATGCCGCGCACGCCCCAGTCTTCCACCGCAAACGACGCCGTGATGTTGGCGAAGCGTGCGGCATGGATCGGGTCGCCGGTCTCTTGCAGACGGATCATAAAGGCGGTGGCAAAGACATCGCCTGCGCCGGTGGGGTCCACCTCATGGGCGGGCCGCGGCGGAATCTTGGTCTGGGCGATGCTGCCGTCGTCCTGCCGGTGATAGATGGTGCTGCCGTCGTAATATTCGGTGAGAACCACCAGCGGCACTTGGGCGAAGAATGGGTCCAGCCGAGTCAGATCGAAGTCAATATCCTCTTGCGACAGCACCAGCACATCGAGATGGGGCAGGATATCGCCTGCGTTGTCCCAGCTTTTGGCGTGGACACGCCCGCTCTCATCCCATTGCCGCATCCAGCCTTGGGGGCCTGCCGTCACTAGCGTTTCGCCGCTGAAGAGGGCGGCCACGTCCGGCTCGATCTCGTTGACCAGCGGCCCCAGCAGCACGGCGCGCGGGCGGCGCAAGCTACCGGGAATGTCGCCGGCGCAGATGGGCAGGGCCTGGGCAAAGCAGTATTGGACCCGGCCATGGTCGGCATAGACATTGGCAAAGGTCGTCGTCACCGGCGAGGGCAGCACATGCAGGTCCACGCCGTCGGGCAGTTCCGAAAGATCCGTGTCGGCTGCGGCGCGCGTGATGATGGTCGGTTTGCGGCCCAGTTGGATGGCGGTGACCGCCGCGAAGCTGACCGTGCCGCCCAAGCGGCAGCGGCTGTTGCGGTCGGGCGTCTCCAGGTCACAGGTGACATGGCCGATCAACAGGATATCGGGTCGGGCGCTGTCCTCGAACACTGGCTGCGATTGTAGCATGGCTCCTATCCTTGGTCAAAGCAAAATGGGGCGGCCTGTCGCCGCTAACAAAAGCCCCGCCACTGGGGCGGGGCAGGCAGGGCGCAACTCCCTTGATCCACTTCTTTGATCCACTTCCCTGCGGGAGAACGCACGAAGATTCTGAAGGCCGAGCGGGCCGTCAGCTTTTGGCGACAATATGCACCTTGCGGCGGTCGCCTTCGCCCGAGCTTTGCGTGTAGACAACGTCATGGTCGCGCAGGGCCAGGTGAATGATGCGCCGTTCGTTGGGGGGCATCGGTTCGAGCGAAACGGCACGGCCCGACTGCGCCACCTGTTCGGCCATACGGTGGGCCAGTTGGGTGAGTTGGGCGACGCGCCGCTCCTTGTAGTGATCGACATCCACCACGATGTTCTTCCACGTCTTGAGCCGCTGGTTGACCATCAACCGCACCAGATATTGGATGCTGGCGAGGGTTTCGCCGCGCCGGCCAATCAGGGGGCTGAGGTCGTGGCCCTGAATGTCCAAGAGCAGGTAGCGATCACCCTCCGGCTGGTCGGCCTCATGCCAGGTGGCGTTGACTTGGGCGTCAAAGCCCATCAGACGTACCATCTGGCTGAGTATGTCGGCCGCCATCTGTTCGAGTTCGGCGTCGCTGATGGTCTCGGCGGCGGTCTCGGCGGGCGCGCCTGCGCGCTTGGCAATGGCCTGCTCCTCCTCCTCCTCATCCTCCATATCGGCCAGGCGCGGGGTGCGCGGCGCGGGCGCAGCCGGCTGCGACACGGCAGGTTGCGACACGGCAGGTTGCGACACGGGGGGCTGTGGAGGCGTGGCGGGCTGTGGAGGCGTGGCGGGCGGGGTTGGCGGGGGGGACACAGGCGGTTTTATGGGCGTCGTCACAGGCGGCGCAGCGGGGCGTGCGGGCTGGCCGGTCGTGGCTGCGCGGTGCGGTGTGAGCCGCACGCGCGCCGGTTCGCTGCCCAGGCCAAAGATGCCGCGGCTGCCGCGGCTGAGGATTTCGACGTCGACTTGGTCGCGCGTCAGGCCAAGCTGGGCCAGGCCGTCGGCGATGGCCTCATCTACACTCTTGCCGGTGATCTCGATTGCACGGTCTGCCATTGACTATCTCCGTTTTGCGCGGCGGCGGCGCACTTCTTTGGCCTGCTCTTCCTTGGCGGCCTGGGAGGTCGCGGCGGGGGTGGAGGCAGGGGCGATGCCATTGCCGGTCGGCTTTTGACGGTCGGGGAGCGCGGCGGAGCCGGCGGTCACCGTGGCCGGCGTGCTGGGTTTGGCCAGCCCAAAGCGTGTGTCGGTGACGACCCACTGTTGTAGCATCTGGAGCAGGTTGCTCGTCACCCAGTAGAGCGTCAGCCCCGCCGGAACCTGAAGCGTAAAGAAGCCAAACATCAACGTCATCATCAGGCTCATCTGCTTCATCATGCCTGCCGTGGGGTTATCCGAGTCCACCGGGGCGGTGGCGGGCGTCATCCACTTCTGCATAATGAACTGCGACACCATCAACAGGACGGGCAGGATCAAATAGGCGACCAAGGTGCCGTAGTCGCCGGCGTTGAAGGCTTCGGTGATCCAACTCATGCCCTGCGTATACTGCGGGAAGCCCAGGTCCGGGATCCAGAAGAAGTTGGCATTTTCTAGACTGGGGCCGATCACGACCAGGGCCGAGTAGAGGCCAAAGAGGATCGGCATCTGGATCACGAGCGGCAGACAGCCGCTCAGCGGGTTGACGCCGGCTTCCTGATAGAGCTTCATTTGCTCTTGAGAAAGCTTCTCGCGGTCTTTGCCATATTTCTTTTGCAGTTCCTGAATCTTGGGTTGAAGCTCTTTCTGAGCCTGCATCCCCCGGATTTGGGAAATGGTCAACGGGAAGGTGAGCACCTTGACGAGCACGGTGAAGAGGATGATCGCAAACCCCCAGTGATAGGGCACGTTCCAGGATTGGAGCAGCTCATCGATCCAGATCAGCGCCTTGGCCAAGGGCCAAACGATGAGGGTTTGCCAGAGACCCTCAGGCGCGGTGGTGGATACATCCACCCCGCTGCGATTCACGCCGCAGCCGCTCAAGAGAAAGGCTGTGGCCACGATCGCGATGATGATCAAAATCTGTTTTCGGCGCACGTGTGTTTCTAAGCTCCTGGATCAAGAAATGGGATGGCGCTGGGCGTTGCGCTCCGGGTGTCACCCGTTGCACGGGTCTCCTTGCCTACTTGCATAGAGGCCCTGCCGCAAAGCAGCGACGTTGTGCGGGCCAAGTCCCGGCGGCTAGGGCACAGGGTCAAACCCGCCGGGACTCCACGGGTGGCAGCGTGCAATCCGCCGGACGCCCATCCATCCCCCCTTGACGACGCCATACTTTTCGATGGCCTGGTAGGTGTAATGTGAACAAGTCGGGTAGTAGCGGCAGTTGCTGCCGAGCAACGGTGAGATAAATCGCTGATAGAAGCGGATCAAAGCCAAGACTACAGGCCGCATAGCGCGTTTACTGTTTGCATCCTCTCATTGATCGAGCTTTCGTCGATCACATTTCCTCGGCTCCGGCAGGGCCGGCCCCATCCGCAATACGCTCGTCTGCCCGTTTTGCTGTTGAGCGATCTGCCGCCGCACCGGCGCTCGCCGGTGTATCCGGCGCATCGGGCAATAAATGCGCCCGCCGAAGGAGGCGGGCGCAGGCGGCATCCATTTGATGATAATCCGCGCTGCGAATTGGATTTCTGGCGATAAAGACTAGGTCCCAGCCGGGTTGAATCGAATCCATTCGCAAACGCACGGCCTCACGCAGCCGGCGCTTGATCCGGTTGCGGGTGACCGCATTGCCGATGCGGCTACTTACCGAAAAGCCATAACGGCTGTAGGCTAGCTGGTTGGGCAGAACGCACAACACCAGGTATTCGTTGCTGTAGGACCGCCCAAGTCGCCGGATCTCCTGGAAACGTTGGTTGGCTCGAACTCGATACCGTCGTTTCACGCTGCGCTCTGTCCATTAGCCGCCGGCTGCCCGCCGCGTCGATGGCTGCGCTCAGACCGGCTTGCGCCTAGACCGACTTGCGAACGCTCAGCTTGACCGCCAACTGGGCGCGACCACGCAGACGGCGACGCCGCAGAACATTGCGCCCGCCTGGGGTGCGCATGCGTGAGCGAAAGCCATGGGTCTTCAGTCGTTTGCGCACCTTTGGCTGCCATGTGCGTTTTGGCATAATTGACTCCTTGTTGTGTCCCCTGTCCCGACGCCGCTCGGCTGTCGCAAGGACAGCAGCAAGACAACGCAGATTCGCGAAAAGCCGTCAATATTCAAAGCGCCATTATAGGACTCTGCCAAGGCGTCTGTCAAATCGCGCGGGGTCTTCCTGGCGTGGCGGTTGTCATCTTTTGTGAGCATTATGTGAGCTTCTTCCCGCAAACTCGCAACTTGCGGAAGGCGCCGGCCTTTGCGCTCGTCGGCTGCGCGCAGGTTATGTATAGGTTTG
This sequence comes from Caldilineaceae bacterium, assembly GCA_020845455.1. Classification (GTDB taxonomy): domain Bacteria; phylum Chloroflexota; class Anaerolineae; order Caldilineales; family Caldilineaceae; genus QEUY01. Next base: position 11,501 of record JADLFO010000196.1, on the reverse strand, counting down.
CGGGCTTGGCAGCAAAACCAATTGATGATAGTATGGGCGCAAGGATTGAGTTGGAGCGGATTTGGGAGGAGCTATGACGGCAGACCGCGAGCAGGATGCCAGCGACCGGGAACGCCCACCCCACAGTTCGTCTTATCCACAGCATGGCACACCGGCAGAGGAAAGCCCAGATCTGCTGCGGTGGCGCGCGGATTTGCTATTGGATGAGATGATGCTGGGCGGGGTCGATGTCTCGGCCGCGGATGGCAGCGCGCCCGCCGCTTTCACGCCCGATGCCACACCGCCTGCCCGCCCGTCCGGCTACACATCCGGCGCCGAGACCGCTGCGGACGGCGGCCGCACTTATGCGAACGGGCGGCACTATCCTGCAAGTGGCTATCCTGCAAACGAGGTCGACCTAAACAGCATAGACGCCGCGCCGTTCGACCCCGAACCCGACGAACCGGGCAGCCGGCTCAGCAGCCAATACCCTGCCGCGGGCAGCTATCGCAGCGTGTTCGACGCGGCCCCCTCTTTGGACGACGAGGAGCGCGGCAGCCGCAGCCATGGCGAGCCGGTCCACGGCGGCGACACGCCGCCGCGCAGCGACCGCCTCTACTCGGTTGAGCAGCAGTATGAGAGCTTCCGGCGCAATCAGAGCGCCAACATCCAGCCCGCGCCGGTCTCACGGTCTGCGCTGCCGCCCACGCCACCCGCGCCCGCTCCGTCTGCTGCACCGCCGCGCGAGCGGCCCGACGCGGCGACGCAGTGGGCCAACACGCCGGAGAAATGGGAATGGCAGGACTTTGGCGCGGCCCCTGGTGAAGCGCCCGACCCCGGCCGCTATATCGGGCCGGAGGCGCCGGCCCCGGTGGTCGAGAGCGCCGTGCGCCAAGACCAGGCGCAATTTGTCAGCGCCATGTCGGTGATGGGCGGCAAGCGTCGCTCCACCCTGCTGCCGCGCATGTCCACGCTTGACGCCGACGCGATCAATCAGGAGATCGCCACCCTGCATGGCGAACTAGGTAACCTGTTGCCGGTAGGCCATGAGTCTAGCGAACGGGCGCGCCATTTGCTGGATAAAGCCTATTCGATCTTGCAGAGCGACCCCATGCGCTCTGCCGAGGTCGAGTATTATATGCAGCAGGTGCGCACGATTGTGCTGCGGCTGCGACAGGCGCGCCATTGGTCTGACCTCTATCGCGACCGGTTGCGTATGTATTTGATGGGCTGGGTCTTTCTGGCGCTGCTGGTGGCGGCGGCGCGCTTTGTCTTCCAATTGCAGTTGGAGACATTTGGGATGGTGCTGTTTGGCGGCAGCGCCCTGGCGCGCCACTGGCCCAGCTTGGTGGCCGCGATGGCCGCGGGCGCGCTCGGCGGCGCATCCGGCGCGCTCTACACCATGGCGCGCCATACGCGCTCGGACCATGGCCTGTTCGACCGCAAATATGGGCTGCGCGGGCTGATGCTGCCGATCCTCCCCGCGGTGGTGGGCGCGCTAATCTACCTGCCGATCGGCTTTGCCTATGGATTGTTAGGGATCGACCCCTCTCTCTCTGCTTACGGCGACCTGCTCCCCATGCTGGCGGCATTTGCCTTTGGCTTTAGCCAAGAATCGCTCTACGGCACGCGCGGTTGATCCCCGGTCTGCCCCTGTGGTGATCTGTTTGCCCTCCTATGTTTTAGCCATGCGCTGTGTAGCATGCGTTTTGTAGAAGTTATCGTCAACGTGCCTATCCGGCGCACCTTTGCCAAGCATCTGGCCGAGGCTGTGCCGGAGCTGGAGCCATTGGGCGCGCCCGATGGGGGCGCGGACGACGAGTCCGGCGCGGGCTATCAGACCTTCCACTATCATCTGACGCCCGAACTGGAGCGTACTGTGCAGCCCGGCCATCTGGTCTGGGTGCCGTTTGGCGGGCGCGAGGTGCAGGGCTTTGTGCTGCGGCTGGCCGGCGACACGCCGGTATCCACCAAGCCGGTCAAGCGGCTGGCCCGCCCTGAACCGGTGTTGACGTCTGCCCAGTTGGACCTGGCCGGCTGGATCGCGCATACCTATGTCGCGCCGCTGGCCGAGGCGGTCAAGCTCTTTTTGCCGCCCCGCCTGCTGGAAAAAGAGGAAGGCGCGGGCAGCGTGCGCGCCAAGCGCGAGATGCAGGCGGTTTGGACGGGCGGCGCGCTGCGTTTGGATGCGGCGCTGACCCGGCTGGGGCGCGATACGCACCAATCGCGCGCCCTGGCATATCTGCTGGCGCAGCCGGTTGCGGCTGCCAATCCATCGGCTATCGATATAACCGCCATAGACCCAGCCGCCATAGACCCGGCCGAGGTGAGCGCCACCCTGGGGCTGCCCAGTCTCAATGCGCTCAAGGGTGCGCTCAGGGCGCTGGCCGAGAAGGGGCTGGTGACGCTGGAGGGGGAGCGGGCGCGGCTGGCCGTTGACCCGGCGGCGGCGCGCCAGGCGCTCTATGAACTGCGCGGGGTGGACAAGTATCTGCCCGTGATGGAGGCGCTGGCCGCGGCAGGTGGCCCGGTCTGGAAGAGCGATCTCTATGCCCAGGTGAACACCGACTTGGCCGCGCTGCGCGCCCTGCGGGTCGCGGGTCTGGTGGAGTTGACCGAGGCCGTTCGTTTTCGCGACCCGCTGGCAGGCCGCACCTATGCGCGCACAACCGCACCGCCGCTCACGGGCGAGCAGGCGGAAGTCTGGGAGGCGGTGCGCAGCCAAGGCGTGGCGCGGCTGCGTCTGCCCCGCCAGGGCAAGGGTGCGCATTTTTTGATCCACGGCGTGACGGGCAGCGGCAAGACGGAGATCTATCTGCGCGCCATTGCCGAGACGTTGGCCAACGGCCGCCAGGCGGTGGTCTTGGTGCCGGAGATCGCGCTGACGCCGCAGACGGTGGCGCGCTTTGCCGGGCGCTTCCCCAACCGAGTGACGGTGATCCATTCGGGGTTGAGCGCAGGCGAACGCTATGATGTCTGGCGCAAACTGCGCGCCGGGGAATTTGACGTGGTGGTGGGGCCGCGCAGCGCGCTCTTTGCGCCGCTGGCGCGCCTGGGGTTAATCATCCTCGACGAGGAGCATGAGCCTTCGTACAAACAGGATGCCGAGGTTTGGGGGTCGAACAAGGCCTATTATGACGCGCGGCGCGTGGCGAGCCATTTGGCCGACCTGGTGGGCGGGGTGGCGATCTTTGGCAGCGCCACGCCCAGCCTGGAGGCCTATTACGCCGCCGAACACGGCGAGATGACGCTGCTCAAGATGCCGCGCCGCGTCTTGGGGCATGGGCCGGACGCGCCCGCCGATGCCGCTGCCCTTGTCGCGGCGGGCGGCGCAGCGCGCGCCGAGCCGGTGCGCTATGCCGAACTGCCGCCGGTCGAGGTGGTGGATATGCGGTTGGAACTGCGCGCCGGCAACCGCAGCATCCTGAGCCGCAGTTTGCAGGGCGAGCTACATGCCACAATGGACGCGGGCGAGCAGGCGATTCTCTTTCTAAACCGCCGCGGCAGCAGCACCTTTGTCAACTGCCGTGACTGCGGCCATGTTGAAGAATGCCTGCGCTGCGATGTGCCGCTGACCTTTCATGAGCGAGCCGGCGTTTTGATCTGCCATCACTGCAACAAACGCTATCCGATCCCCACGACCTGCCCGGTCTGCCGGAGCAAACGTATCCGCTATTTTGGCACAGGTACGCAGCGCATCGAGGAGTTGGTGCAGCAGATCGTGCCGCGGGCGCGGCTGCTGCGCTGGGATGCCGATACCACGGCGGGGAAGGGCAGCCATGAGGTGATCTTGGCCCAGTTCGCCGCCCATGAGGCCGATGTGCTGGTGGGGACGCAGATGATCGCCAAGGGGCTGGACCTGCCGCTGGTGACGCTGGTGGGGGTGATCTCGGCGGACGTGGGGCTGTATCTGCCCGATTTTCGCAGCGGCGAGCGTTCGTTTCAGCTCTTGACCCAGGTTGCGGGCCGGGCCGGGCGCAGCCGGCGCGGTGGGCGGGTGGTGATCCAGACCTATACGCCCGACCATTATGTGATCCAAGCAGCGGCGCGGCATGATTATGAAGCGTTCTACCGGCGTGAGATGCGCTATCGCCAGGAGCATGGCTACCCGCCGGTGCGTCGCATGGCGCGTTTGGTCTATTGGGATAAGCGCCGCGACAAAGCACAGGAGGCGGCAGAGACGCTGGCCGCACTGATTCAGCAGCGGCTGCATGAGATGGGGCTGGGCGCGGAGGCTGCGGCGCTGGTGGGGCCAGCGCCCGCCTTTTTTGCGCGCTTCCGCGGCTATTACCGCTGGCAGATTCTGTTGACCGCAGCAGACCCGGCCGCGGTGCTGCGCCCGATGGCGATCCCCTTCGGCTGGCGCGTGGATGTCGACCCGGTGACGGTGCTGTAGCCCTGTGCCGGTGAACTGCTTGAAATTTGGCGCGGCTGCCCGTAGAATAGAGATCATGAGCGACGACGCAAAGGGGACATCCCCACAAGCCCAAAACGCCCTGACCGCGCGGTCAAGCGGGATGCAGTGGTTGACGCTGAAGGAAGCCAGCGAGTTTCTGGGCGTCCACTTTACGACGCTGCGCAAGTGGGCCGACGGGGGCGAGATCCGCGTCTTTCGCACGCCCGGCGGGCATCGTCGTTTTAGCGTGACCGACCTGCGCCGCTTCCTCGAAGAGCGCGTGCGCCATGAGGTTGCGCCCGATTCAGAAGCTGTGCTTTCTGTCGCTGTCGACCGCGTGCGCGAGGAGTTGCAGAAGATCCCGCACGACATGGGGCGCTGGGCGCACCAGGCGGACGATGAGGCGCGCGACCTCCAACGGCAGCGCGGGCGGCGGCTCTTTGCCTTGGCGATCGCCTATGCGCTCAAGCCCAACCAGCGCGAGCGGGTGCTGGCGGAGGGGCGGCAGTTGGGGCTGGAATATGGCCGCGAGGCGGCAGAAAGCCGCCTGGGGCTGATGGAGACCGGCCGCGCCGTGCAGTTCTTTCGGGCGCAGTTGAACCAGGTGCTGCACAGCAGCGAGACCTCCTATGTGTTGGACGCCGACGACGTGCGCGTCCGTCAGACCGTAGACACCTTCCTAGATGAAGTGCTCTACGCCGTGCTCAGCGGTTATGAGCAAAGCCTGCGCTGAGGGGGCGGCGGGAGGTACGGGCTGTTCCACGATATTGCGTACGGACACGATCTCCCGTACGGACACGATCTCCCGTACGGACACGATCTATCGTGTCCGTACGGTCTACCTGCCTATTCCTTACTTCCTGCCTGCACCGCGGCGCGCACGCGGCCTTGATGCTGATCGAGCAGGCGGCGCGCGGCGGCGGCGGGCACGTCCAGCAGCCCCATCACGACCGCGACCTTGACTTCCCAGCCGGACGCCGCCAGGGCCGCCTCGGCCTGGTCGAGCGAGATGCCCGCAGCCTCGGCGATGATGCGCGCGGCGCGGGCGCGCAGTTTGGCGTTGGTGGGGCGCACGTCCACCATCAGGTTGCCGTAGACCTTGCCGAGCTTGACCATGGCCGCGGTGCTGAGCATATTGAGCGCCATCTTTTGGGACGTGCCGGCCTTCATGCGTGTGCTGCCGGTGATCACCTCCGGGCCGGTGAGCAGTTCGATGGCGACCGTGGCGCGTGCCGCCATGGGGGAATTGGCGGCGCATACCACAGCCACTACCGGCGCGCCGAGGCTGCGGGCATAGTCCATGCCGCCCAGGACATAGGGGGTGCGCCCGCTGGCGGCGATGCCGACCAGGATATCGCCCGCGGCGAAGTGATGCGCTTGGAGATCGCCGCGTCCCAGGTCGGGGTCATCCTCAGCCGCTTCGACCGAATCGGTGAGCGCGGCGCGCCCGCCGGCGATCAGGCCGATGGCGCGCGTGGGGTCGAAGCTGTAGGTCGGGAGCAGTTCGGACGCGTCCAGCACGCCGAGCCGCCCGCTGGTGCCTGCGCCCTGATAGAAGATGCGGTGACCGGACTGCAAGGCAGCGGCGACCAGGTCGACGGCCTGGGCGATCTGGGGCAGCGCCTCGGCTACGGCCAGCGGGACCTGGGCGTCTTGGCGGTTGATCAGGCGGCAGATCTCAAGCGTGGGCAGGGTGTCGATGGCGGCGCTGGCCGGGTTGCGCTGTTCGGTTTGCGGCAGATTGGTATGCATGGCTGGACTCCTGATTTGTTCGGTTCGATGTGCATAGATAAGCATGGGCCATTCAGGGGACATAAGGCCGGGCGCGCCGGCTGTGTAGAGAAGTGTGGGCCAATCGTAGAGTAATCGTCACGTTGAGGCGTGTTGTGCGCCCTGGAGGCCAGGCGAGCGGCCACAGGCGCCGCCATGGGCAGGCCGGCAGGCGCAGTTGGCCGCCGGCAACCCGGCCAATAGAGCGGCTCTGTACCTTGATGAAACGGGGTGAGCGGCGCTTGGCCATGCGTGCGAGCAGCGATCATCGGATGAAATGCCTTTGAAATACCTTTGAAACGTCTTGTGAGCAGACCCGCATAGACATCGGCGCGGCATTGGGTCATGCGCGCGCTTGACGTCTCCGCAGGCAGGTTGCACGGCTTGCAAGGTCCTGGTATAATGCTAATCCCACCTACAGTAATAACGTATTTCCACAGATAGGATAAAACGATATCGGAGAACGGCAGCAATTTGTGCGTTTTTGCCCTAACCTGTGGTGCGTTATAATTGTGCCATACAGGTTCGCCCCGCGAAGTCTGTACGAACAAAAAAGTCCTAACCATTCTTGCACACAAAGGGAGGTTTCTATGCTGAACCGAAGGAACTGGGTGGTACTGATTGTCTCGTTGCTGCTGGTGGCAGGCCTGGCCGGTTGTACAGCAACTGCGGTGAGCGTGCCGGATCGTCCGATCACGGTCGACGTGCAGACCGCGCTGGATGCGCAGAATATGGCCGTGTCCGGGCTGATGGCCGGCTCGCTGGAACTGGACGAGTCTCAGTTCAGCAGTCTGCTCAGCGTGCTGTTGGAGCAGAACGGCGGCGAGAACAACCCAGTTACAGGCGTGAACGTATGGTTTGAGCCTGATAACCAAGTCGTCATCCGCGTCAATCTCAAGGAAGGCGTGCTGCCTGCGAACTTTGGCAACACCCTGGATCTGGCGGGGACCATCGGCGTGGAGAACAACCATGTGGTGGTCGACCTGAGCCAGGCCGGTGTGGGCAACATGAGCGTCAGCGGCGCGGCGCTGGCCCCGATCAACGCGCAGATCAACGCTGCGTTGGCGGACCCGAGCTTGGGTGTGGCAGCCAATGTCGCGACCGACACGGGCAAGATCACGCTCAGCCTCGGCGGCATGTAAAGCAGGGCCTGTCAGCCAGTTGGTGCAGGCTAAAGGACCCGGTCTCGCTGGCCGGGTCCTTTTCTTGTGGGGTGAGATCGGCGCTCCTTGGGTCATTTTGCGCGCAGGGGCAGGAGAGTGTAGGCTGCGGGGCGAAGTCATACGCTGAAAATGCCGGGTCGGATTTGACCAGCTCTGGTGGGGTGTGCTACACTTATTGATCGTGGGTGTCGCCAACCGCCGGCCGGCTGATCGGCGTCGGAATTTGGCGCTGAGGCCGGCTGCACTCGAATGGCGCAGCCTATCTGTACAGGCGTGAAGTTGAACGGGTCCGGTCGCGGGGACGCAAGCGCGTCGGGGCGACCGAGGAGCCGTTGCCGTTTTGTTGGCGGCAAGCCTCTGCACAAGCATTTGGGCAGCGGGCTATGCCTTTGAGTAACGACTTTAGTGATGAAGCGTGTGAGTGGGCGACGGTGTGACTGGGTTGGTGATATTGTGGCAACCACCTGGTTGATCATCAGCAAAAAGTCTATCGATTGAGCCTGGGCGCGTGGTTGAGGATCGCCGGGACTGCACGCCAAGCAGAGACGCCAAAGTAAGGGAGGAGTCTGTTGCCGACAATTAATCAACTGGTCCGCAAGGGCCGCAAGAGCATTGCCAAGAAAGAGAAGGCGCCGGCGCTGCGCTTTACGCAGAATACGCTGACGGGCCGCACACGGCGCATGAAGAAGGGCAACCCCCAGAAGCGCGGGGTCTGCACTCAGGTGCGCACGACGACGCCCAAGAAACCCAATTCGGCGCTGCGCAAGGTAGCACGCGTGCGGCTGTCGAACGGCATGGAGGTCACAGCCTACATTCCAGGGGAAGGGCACAACCTGCAGGAGCATAGCGTGGTGCTGGTGCGCGGGGGGCGCGTTAAGGACCTGCCCGGTGTGCGCTATCACATTGTGCGCGGCGCGTTGGACAGCACTGGCGTGGATCGGCGCAAGCGGGGCCGCAGCAAATACGGCACCAAGCGGCCCAAGTAGGTTAGGTGAGAGAGAAAAAGTATGCGACGCAAGCGAGCTGAGATCCGGCCGGTAACGCCGGACCCGCGGTATCACAGCACCGTGGTGGCCAAGTTTGTCAATAATATGATGGAGCGCGGCAAAAAGAGCCTGGCCACGCGCGTGGTCTATGACGCGCTGGACACCGTGGCGGAGCGCACTAAGCGCCCGGCGATTGAGGTCTTTGAGGAGGCGCTGAAGAACGCCACGCCGCTGGTCGAGGTGAAGCCGCGCCGCGTGGGCGGTGCGACCTATCAGATCCCGGTGGAGATCAGCGCCAACCGGCGGATGGCCCTGGCGATGCGTTGGTTGATCGACAGCGCCCGCCGGCGTGGTGGCCGCGACATGTCCGCCCGTCTGGCGGCGGAATTGATGGATGCCGCCCGCAACGAGGGCGCGACGGTCAAGAAGCGTGAGGATACACACCGGATGGCCGAGGCCAACCAGGCGTTTGCCCATTTCCGCTACTAGGCGCTGACGCGACTAGCCCCGGCAGTCTGCCTGCCGAGATCGGCTGGCGCAACTCAGGCGGAGAAGGCTGTAGTCCGGCCGCTTTTGCCGGCGCAACCGAATAGATTCAAGTCTTAAACCCGTGCGGCGTCCGTGACACAAGGAACCATCTCGTGTTTGGCGCGCTGGGCAGATGTCTACGGTAGACGTCACCCGCTCGCCGCTGATTGGGGCCATCTTTGTGGAGCCTTGGCGCCGCACGCTTTTGCTCAAAAAACGGGAAGCATTTTATGAGTATTGAATTTCCGATCGAACGTATGCGTAATATCGGCATCATCGCGCACATCGATGCCGGTAAGACGACGACGACCGAACGCATCCTGTTCTATTCGGGGCGGATTCACCGCATGGGCGAAACCCATGAAGGGACGGCGGTTACCGACTGGATGGTGCAAGAACGCGAGCGCGGCATCACGATCACCGCGGCGGCGATCACCACATCTTGGAAAGATCGCGTGACCGGCGAGGAATGCCAGATCAATGTCATCGATACCCCCGGTCACATTGACTTTACCGCCGAGGTGCAGCGTAGCCTGCGCGTTTTGGACGGCGGCGTGGTGGTCTTTGACGGCGTGGCCGGTGTGGAGCCGCAGTCGGAGACGGTCTGGCGTCAGGCGGACCGCTATCGCGTGCCGCGCATCTGTTTTGTCAACAAGATGGACCGCGTGGGCGCCAGCTTCGAGCGCACGCTCCAGATGATCGTGGACCGGCTGGGGGCGTCGCCCGTTCCGCTGCAGTTGCCCATCGGCCGCGAGGAGAGCTTTCGCGGCGTGATCGACCTCCTCTCGATGAAGGCGCTGATCTTTGGCGACGAACTGGGCGCGGCCCCTTCGATAGAGGAGATCCCGGCGGAGTTGCAGGCTGCCGCCGCCCAGGCGCGCGAGCAGATGATCGAGCGCATCGCCGAGACCGACGATGAATTGACCCTGAAGTTTTTGGACGGCGAAGAGATTGCGCAGGACGACCTGTTTGCCGCGCTGCGCAAGGCGGTGATCCGCAGCGAGATCGTCCCGGTGTTGTGCGGCAGTTCGCTGCGCAACAAGGGGGTGCAGCCTCTGCTGGATGCGGTGGTGCGCTATTTGCCCAGCCCGGTGGATATCCCCGCCGTGGACGGGGTTGACCCGCGCACGGGTGAGCCGATCGTTCGCCATCCCGATGCGAATGAGCCGTTCTCGGCGCTGGTCTTCAAGATTGTGACTGATCCGTTTATTGGCCGGCTGGCCTATGTGCGTGTCTATTCGGGCAAGCTGGCTGCGGGCAGCATGGCCTATAACGTCAACCGCGGCCGTCGCGAGCGCGTGGGCCGTCTGTTGCAGATGTACGCCGACAAGCGCGAAGAGATCAAGCAGTGCGACGCCGGCGATATCTGCGCCATTGTCGGGTTGAAGCAGAGTTTCACCGGTGAGACGCTGTGCGACCCCGACAAGCCGATCCTGCTGGAGACGATCGAGTTTCCCGAACCGGTGATCAAGGTGGCGGTGGAACCGAAGTCAAAGGGCGACCAGGACAAGCTGACCGAGGCGCTGCTCAAGCTGGCCGAGGAGGACCCAACCTTCCGTGTCAACTACGACGACCAGACCGGGCAGACCATTATCGCCGGGATGGGCGAGCTGCACCTGGACATCATCGTCGACCGGCTAAAACGTGAGTTCCGCGTGCAGTGCAACGTGGGTCGCCCGCAGGTGGCCTATCGAGAGACGATCACGCGCCCGGTGCGCGTCGAGGGGCGCTTTGTGCGCCAGTCGGGTGGCCGCGGCCAATATGGCCATGTCTGGCTGGAGATGGAACCCAACGAGCCGGGCCAAGGCTTTGCCTTCGAAGATAAGATCGTCGGCGGCGTTGTCCCTAAGGAGTATATCTCGGCGGTGCAGAAGGGGATCGTCGAGGCGATGGACAGCGGCGTGCTGGCGGGCTATCCGATGGTGGATGTAAAAGTGGCGCTGGTAGACGGCAGCTATCATGAGGTGGACTCCAGCGAAATGGCCTTTAAGATCGCGGGCAGCATGGCTTTCAAAGATGGCGCACATAAGGCCGCGCCGGTCCTGCTGGAGCCGATCATGAAGGTGGAGACGGTGGTGCCCGAAGAGTATGTGGGCGATGTGGTGGGCGATATCTCTAGCCGCCGCGGCGAGATCAACGGCATGGAGCCGCGCACCGGAGGGGTTCAGGCGATCGCGGCGATGGTTCCGTTGAGCGAGATGTTTGGATATGCGACCGATCTGCGTTCAGTGACCAGCGGCCGCGGCACCTTTACGATGGAGTTCAATCGCTACTCCCCGGTCTCACAGTCGATCGCCGATAGGGTGATCAAGAGCGGGGTTGCCTAACCGGCATTTTGAACTTATGTGAATGCTGGGTGGATGAAAATTTGCGATTTGGCCTGGCAGTGGTCTATACTACTCAGGTTTGCGGTGTCTATCCATTTGCGGTTGCCCAGCAAACCGAAATTGTAAGATTTCTGCACCGCCGTGATTGGTTCCGGCGGTGCAGTTGCGCCATTAGGGATGGTGCAAGTTTGAAAAATCACTTTCCCTCTGATGAAGGAGTTGAGGATGTCCAAGGCAGTATTTGAGCGGAAGAAAGTACACGTCAATGTGGGGACGATCGGGCACATAGACCACGGCAAGACGACCTTGACGGCGGCGATCACCAAGACGCTGGCGCTGAAGGGGTGGGCGG
>JADLFO010000195.1 GCA_020845455.1 Caldilineaceae bacterium | reverse complement strand
GCGCGGCGGGGTGCGTCCGCAGGCTGCGGCCACTCCCGCAATTCATGGTTGAGGAAGAAAGGCGTCGCGGCAAAGTCAATCGCCGGGTTGGGGCGCTGGGCGTTGAGCGTGGGCGGCAGTTGTTTGTGATGCAGCGCCATGGCCGTCTTGAGCAGCCCTGCGGCCCCGGCCCCGGCCTTTAGATGGCCGATGTTGCCCTTGGCCGAACCGAGCGCGATGCGGCCGCGCGGCGCGCCGCCAAAGACCGCGGCCAGACTCTCGACCTCGGCCACATCGCCCACGCGCGTGCTGGTGCCGTGCGCCTCGACCAAGGTGGCGCCGGCAGGGTCCAGCCCCGCATTCTCCCAGGCGCGGCGCACGGCCAGGATTTGCCCGACGGGGTTGGGCGCGGTGATACCCTTGCCCTTGCCGTCGCTCGATGCGCCCACCCCGCGGATCACGGCGTAGATGCGGTCGCCGTCGCGTTCGGCGTCGGCCAGCCGTTTGAGCAAAAAGGCCGCGCTGCCTTCGCCCATGACAAAGCCGTCGGCCCCTTCGCCAAAGGGGCGGCTGCCCGTGGCGCTGAGCGCGCCGATCTTGCAGAATTTGACAAAGACCCCAGCGCCCATGTTGCGGTCCACGCCGCCGGCGATCACCGCATCGGCGCGGCCGTTGACCAGCGTCTCCACCGCGGCGTCGATGGCCGCAAAGCTGGAGGCGCAGGCCGCGTCGGTGATGAAGTTTGGCCCGCGCAGATTGAGCACATTGGCCACGCGCCCCGACACAATGTTGGGCAGTTCACCGGGCATGGTGTCTTCGGTGATGGGCGGCAGCTTGCGGGCGAGCGCGGTGTGCCATTCCTTCAAGATGGTCGTGCGTACGGCCCCCGGCAGCCCGCGGAAGGCCGGGGTCGTGTTGATCGCTTCGGCCAATTCTGGGTAGGAGATGCGCAGGGTCGTCAGATAGTGCATCTCGCCGCCCATGGCCGTGCCCAGGATTACGCCCGTGCGCTCTAGATCGAGCGGGCGGTCGGGGTAGCCGTAGTCCGCCATGGCTTCGGCGGCGATGGTGACGGCCCACTGCTGGCCCTCGTCCATGGCCACGGCCACCTTGGGAGGCACGCGGAAGCGTTTCCAATCAAATTCAAAGCCGCGCACCCAGCCGCCGATCTTGCTGTAGGTCTTGTCGGGCGCGGCGGGGTCGGGGTCATAATAGGCGTCGATGCTCCAGCGTTCGGGAGGGACCTCGATGATGCTGTAGCGTTTGGCGCAGATGTTTTGCCAAAAGGCCGGCGCAGTGGGCGCGTCGGGCAAGATCGCGCCTACGCCCACGATGGCAACGGCCCGTGCGAGTGACGATGAATCAGCCATGATTCGCTCCTGACCAGCCGCGCTTATTGTGCCGGAAAAGCGGTGTTGAGCCGCTCGGCGACCAGGTCCATATCCGCCACGCTGCCGGCCTGCGCAGCATAGATAGCAGGGAGGTTAAGGTCGGCAGCCGGATTGGGATCGGTCTGGCCCGCGCCGATGCACCAGCGCAGACCGTCGCAGGCGACCTTGAGCGCGGCCTCGCGGCTGTGCAGGCGCGCCATCGCCTGGCGGGTCGAGATGTCCAAGTCAATCGCCTCGGTGGGTACATCCACCACACGCGCCGCAAAGATGGCGGCGGTTTCGGCCCAGGCGATCAGCTCGCCCAGCCGGAAGAGAATATGCTGGTTGCGCGTCAGCCGGTCGAGCCGGCAGCGTTCCAGCACGACGGCCAGGGCGCGCAGCGCCAGCGCTGCGCTGCCTGCGCCGTTGTCCGGCTGCTGCCGGTGGATGGCGTCGAGCCGGTCGGCCCACTCTTGGTAGTAGACCCCGCGCGATTTGAGGTGAAGCTGCCAGCGGTCGCGCGCGATCGTCCACTCCATGATCTCCGAAGTGCCTTCGTAGATGGTGGTGATGCGCACGTCGCGTTTGATCTTCTCCACCATATATTCGCGCGTGTAGCCATAGCCGCCCAGCGCCTGGATACTGTCTTCGGCGGCGCGGTTGCCCGCTTCGGTCGCCAGAAGTTTGGCGACCGCGCCCTCGGTCTGGAGATCTTGCTCGCCGGCGTCGAGGCGTTCGGCCACCCATTCGATATAGGCGCGGGCCGCTTCCAGCCGCACGGCATTGGGCACGATCAGCTTGTGCGTATAGCCCTGCTTCTGGCTCAAGGGCGCGCCCGCCTGGATGCGCTGTTGCGAATAGGGGATGGCACGCTTGAGCGCCGCCCACCCCGCGCCCAACCCAAAGGCCGCCACCATCAGCCGTGTGTAGCCAAAGACGGCCTGCGCCTGCGCCAACCCCTGCCCTTCGACGCCGCCCACCAGCCGGTCGGCGTCGACATAGACATCTTCCAGAAAGAGCGCAGCGGTGTTGCTGGCGCGAATGCCATGTTTGTCTTCGGGCTTGTTCTGGGTGAAGCCGGCGGTGTCGCGCTCGACGATAAACCAGGAGGGGCCGCCGGGGGCTAGCGCCAGGATCGTATAGAGGTCGGCCACGCCGCCGTTGCTGATCCACTGTTTGCGGCCTGTCAGCCGGTAGCCGGCAACTGTGCCGTTGTCCGCCACCGGCACGGCCCGCGTCTGGAGCGCGGCCAAGTCGCTGCCCGCCTGCGGCTCGGTCGCGCCATAGGCGACCAGCAGCCCCTCTTCGGCGATGCGGCCCATCCAGGCGGCTTTTTGCTCGGCTGTCCCTCCGACGGTGATGGGGTCGGCGCCCAGGAAGGTCGCCAGCACGCCGGTGGCGATGCCCAGGTCAATCGCCGCCATCGCTTCGGAGACGCGATAGATGTCATAGGCGCCGCCGCCCAGCCCACCGTAGTCTTCGGGAATAAAGAGCAGGTGCAGCCCCAGCTTAGCCGGGTCATACAGTTCGGCCAAGACCTTGCGGGGAAACTCGTCGTCGTGATCGAGTGTCAACAGATAGTTTGTAGGGAGCTTGCGCTCGGCATACTTAGCCAGAGTAGACAGGATCATGTCGAGCGTGTCGGAGTCCAGTCGTGCCATTGTCATATCCTCCACAACCGGCGCGTGTCGGGTCCCAAGACAAGGTTAGGGGGACATACGCGTTCTCCACCCAGCATAACAGCCGCCGGACGCACCGCAAGGGCTATGCATCCTGGTCGCGCGCTGACATATGTCCCAAATTGCACCATATTTCACAATCTGAGCTTGCGATCTGACCCGACCTAATCTGCGCAGGCGAAGGGGGCCGATAGAAAACGCATTACATCCAAGCGCCCCTGAATTTGACCGGATTGGCGGATGTGCTATAATCAGCGGGCGCACGACAGATGCGCACTCTGTTGCCCTGTTTGCCGTTCGGCGAGATGTGCGGTGAATGGGGGCAGGGCAATGCGCCGACGTAGCTCAATTCGGCAGAGCAGCTGTCTTGTAAACAGCAGGTTATCGGTTCAAGTCCGATCGTCGGCTCTGCCGGTAGACAACGCCGGAGCGCACGTTATAACTGGATATGGGCGGGTGCCCGAGTGGACAAAGGGAGCTGACTGTAAATCAGCCGGCTGGCGCCTACGGTGGTTCGAATCCGCCCCCGCCCACTCATCACATCAGGCCGTGGCTGACCTGATGTTGATAAGCCCACATAGCTCAGTCGGTAGAGCACATTCTTGGTAAGAATGAGGTCATCGGTTCAAGTCCGATTGTGGGCTCCTATCCAACCTGCGGGTCTAGTGACCGCTGGACTTCGGCAGGATTCAGCCATGCCTGACGAATGGCCGCCCGTGTTGTTTGGGCGGTTCATGCTTCAAAAGACCAGTTTTCTGGCTGGAAGACCTGATTTCAAGGAGGCCGAATGTCCAAGGCAGTATTTGAGCGGAAGAAAGTACACGTCAATGTGGGGACGATCGGGCACATAGACCACGGCAAGACGACCTTGACGGCGGCGATCACCAAGACGCTGGCGCTGAAGGGGTGGGCGG
>JADLFO010000194.1 GCA_020845455.1 Caldilineaceae bacterium | reverse complement strand
CCGCTCACCACGGTTTCCGGCTCCTTGATGTCCTCGTCGCCGGGGAGCGCGCCGCCCTCCGGGTCCGTCGGCCAGACATGATAGACCCAGCGCACCGCCCGCCGCCACATGCTGCGCGCCGCCGCGGCTTGATAGCCCGCCTGACGTCGCGTGTTCTTCCACCAGTCGGTGGCCGCGGCCTCGGTCGGCACACTCCACTGGATCGCACACGCCGCCCAGGTCAGCCCCGCCCCAAAGCCCACAAAGACGAGCTTATCGCCCGGCTTGACCTTGCCCGCCTGGATCGCTTCACACAACGCAATCGGGATGCTGGCCGTGCTGGTATTGCCATATTTCTGCAAATTGACAAAGACCTTGTCCTCAGGGACTTTCAACTGCTTGAGGACGCTGTTCTGCACAATACGCAGGTTGGCCTGGTGCGGGATCACCAAATCCACATCTTCGGGCGTCAGCCCGGCGCGCTCCAGCACCGACTTGGTGGCGTCGGCCATCACGCGCGTGGCAAAGCGAAAGACGGCCTTGCCGTCCATCTTGATAAAATGATTGCCGCTGCTCACCGTCTCCAGGCTGGCCGGCATGGCGCTGCCGCCGGCGGGGATCGTCAACAGGTCGGCCCCAGAGCCGTCGCTGCCCAATTCCGTGGCGATGATCCCGCCCGGCACCTGGCTGGCCGCGATCAGCACCGCGCCCGCGCCGTCGCCGAAGAGCACGCAGGTGTTGCGGTCGGTCCAGTCGACCACCCGGCTGAGCGTCTCCGCGCCCAGCACCAGCACATATTCGGCATCGCCCGCCAGAATATGGCCGCGCGCCATGCTGAGACCATAGACAAACCCAGAGCAAGCCGCGCTCAAGTCGAACGCGCCCGCGTTCACCGCGCCGATCGCGTCCTGCACAATGCTGGCGGTTGAGGGGAAGATATGCTCCGGCGAGCTGGTCGAACAGATGATCAGGTCTAGCTTACTGGGGTGCAGATCGGCCACCTCCAAGGCGCGGCGCGCGGCGGTAGCCGCCAGGGTCGCCGTGGTCTCCTTGGGGTCGGCGGCCACGCGGCGCTCCTCGATCCCGGTGCGTGTGCGGATCCACTCGTCGCTGGTCTCGACGATCTGCTCCAGGTCGTGGTTGGTGATTACCTTCTCCGGCACGGCATAGCCCCAGCCGATGATCTGGGCATAGCGCCGCCCTTCATCCGGCAGCGCGGGGGCGGTCCCGTTTTCGCCGCTGGGGTGCGCGCCATTCTGCATCCCCGGCAGCTCTAGGGACGTATAATTCGGTTCGGCCATGTGCTCTCCTCCTTCCTCTCCGCCTGTTCCTATCTCGCTCCGCGCCGCAGCACGCTATTGATACCGGCGCAGCATGATGCACGCATTATGTCCACCAAACCCAAAGCTGTTGCTCAGCGTAACGGCCACATCGGCCTGGCGTGCGATCAGGGGCGTATAGTCCAGGTCGCATTCCGGGTCCTGGCGATCCAGGTTGATCGTCGGCGGGATAAGCCCCTGCTGGATCACCTTGGCGCAGATGGCGGCCTCGATCGCGCCCGCGCCGCCCAACAAATGGCCGAGCATGCTCTTGGTGCTGCTGATCTTGACCGAATAGGCATGTTCGCCCAACACTTGTTTGATCGCCCATGTCTCGGTCACGTCGTTGAGCCGCGTCGCCGTGCCGTGGGCGTTGATATAATCCACTTGGTTGGGCGAGACGCCATACTCGCCGGCCTTGCGCAGCGCCATGCTCATGGCGTCGATCGCGCCGCGGCCGGTCTCATGCGGGGCCGCCATGCTGTAGGCGTCGGCGCTGCTGCCATAGCCGATCACCTCGGCATAGATGCGCGCCTGGCGCGCCTTGGCGTGCGCCTCGGTTTCCATCACCAAGATGCACGCGCCTTCGCTCATCACAAAGCCGTCGCGATCCGCATCAAACGGGCGGCAGGCCGCGGCGGGGTTCTCGTTACGCTGGCTGAGCGCGCCCATCACGTCAAACCCGGCCACGATCATCGGCGCCAGCGCAGCCTCAGCCCCGCCCACGATCATCACGTCGGCGTCGCCGCGGCGCAGGATTTCAAATGCCTCGCCGCAGGAGGAAGTGCCGCTGGCACAGGCGCTGACCACCGAATGGTTGGGGCCATGCAGGTTGTATTCGATGGCGATCTTACCCGCGCCGCTGTCCACCAGCATATTGGGGATCATAAACGGGCTGACCTTGCGCAGCCCTTTGGTGCGCGCCGTTTCCACGTTTTCCAACGTGGTCTGCAGCCCGCCGATGCCCGTCCCGACGATCACGCCGACGCGGTTGGGCGTCTCGGCGCGCAGGTCGATCTGCGCGTCCGCTACCGCTTCTTTGGTGGCGACCAGGGCAAACTGGATATAAGGGTCAAGCCGCCGCGCCTCCTTGCGGTCCATATAGTCAGCCGGGTCGAACCCCTTGACTTCGCCCGCAAAGGTCGTGCGCAGGTCGGATGTATCAAAGCGCGAAATATGGTCAATGCCGGAATGACCGGCCAGCAGCCCTGCCCAGGTCTCTCCCATCGTCAACGCCAGAGGCGTGATCGCGCCGATGCCGGTGATCACCACACGCGTGGGGCCGGCATCGGTGTTGTGTTGGCCGTTGCGTTGGCCCGCCTGTGGCTGGTTAGATTGTTCAAGCGCCATCGTACATACATCCGTTCGTCATTACGCCGGCAAGCTGCGCGCCATGCTCTCCACTGTCGGGATGTCAGATAGGCAGCGGACGCGCAATCACTTCGCGCATCTCACCGCGCCCCGTCCCCGTGTTTCAGCCCTGCCAGGCTCCATTGCCCACGAACCCAGATATTTTTGTCAGGTCCGCCAATAGAAACACAGGACGGCGGCAAAAGTTGCGCGCAAAGCGCCGCCGAATCGCGTTATTCTCTTGTCCACCAAACCGTCACCAGTGCCAGCCCACTGCGTTCATAATACTCGACGGTGACCGTATGCGTGCCTCGGCCCACGCCGATAAAGCGATTTTCCGCCTGCTTATAGCCGTCATGCCACCGGTCGATGACTATCTGCCCGTCCAGCCAGACACGCACCCCGTCGTCGGCGCGCACACGAAAGACATAGTTGCCGCCGTCAAAGACGAACTGGCCCGCCCAGCGCGCCGACCAGAAATCGACGCCCACCTGGCCCGGCGCGGGCGACCCCGCGCCCCAGTTGTAATCGAGCGGGTTTGTGCCGCGCGGCTCGCGACGGTGCAGCAGCGCCGCGCCCCCCGGCGTGGTCCCGCCATAATAGGTGGCGTCCCACGCCAGCGCATCGGACTGAGCGTCAAACTGCACCCGCAGGCCGGCCAGCCCAGACGATTCGTAATACTCCACGCGCACAGCATGGGCGCCGCTCAGGTTCAGCCCCGTGGTATAGATCTGATTAGTGGAGCCGTGCCACTGGTCGAGCATCAACTGGTCGTCCACCCAGATACGCACGCCGTCGTCGGCCTCGGCGGTGATGCGATAAAAAGCGGAGCTAAAGGTCATACGCCGCTCCAGCCGCAGCGAAAAGCCGTCGACCGGCAGCGCAGGGCTGGGCGCGCCCAGCCCCCAATCAAAGTCGATCTGCGGCACATCGGCCAACGCCACCGGGTCGCCGCTTAGATAGGGGTTGGCGAACATCTCCATGCGCCAGCCCTTAAAAGTCTGCGCGGGCGTCGGCGTGGGCGGCACGACGGGCGTGGCGGACTCAACCGTGCTGGTCACAATTGGTACCCCGGCGGTGCTGCCCTGCGCCGTCACCAAACGGACGTCGATCCACCCTTCCTGGCCGTCGGCGCAGTCCAGCAGCCACCAGGTCACGGCGGGCGTTCGCCCCACAATATCACAGGCTTGGCCGCGCACCACCGCGCCCGTCCGGGCTGACGATTCACTGGGTTCGCTGTGCAGGTTCACCAAGTCAAACCTGACGATCGCCACCGGGATCGACGCGCCGGTGACCGCGCCGGTCGGAACGGGCGTCGTACCAGCGGTCTCGGTGGGCAGCAGGCCGCTGACCACGATCAGCGGCGGCGCGCCCGCCGTCACCTCACCCCAGACCTTGACCAGGGATGCGGGCGTGGAGCGGGCCAGCGCAGCTAGCTGTTGCTCGACCGCAGGCGTTTCGCCCGCCAGCCCGTAAAGCGCGCCTGCGGGGGTCGTCAACGTGTAGCTAAAGCGCGCGCCCTGCTGTTGGTCCAAACGCCCCAACAACCCGTAGACGCGCCCGCCCGCCACCGGCGTGGCCGCCGACCCACCGACCCCATCTTCGTTGCTGATGACAGGCACAAAGACACGCTGCTGCCCGCCCGGTTGGGCCAGCAGATGGGTGGCAGCAGGAAAGAAGGCCGCCAACCCTATGGATAGAAAAATCAGCAGTGTGAGGCGCTTGGCCCAGGTATCCTTGTCCATATCTCTATTATAGACCTGGACAAGAGGAAGCTCAATGGGCGATTGGTGATCAGGTATACAATCCTACTTCACCAGCGCCGCCTCCAGCGCCTCACGCAGGGTGCGCGCGCCGATGACCTCGATGCCTGTCGGCAAGGCGGCGTCACCCTTGCCCTTGAGCGCGCTGCGCGGCGCCAGCGCCCGCCCAAATCCCAGCTTGGCCGCTTCATGCAGCCGGCGCGGCAGTTGGCCCACGCTGCGCAGTTCGCCGCTCAGCCCTACCTCACCCACGATCGCCAAGTCGGCCCAGACCGGCTGATTGCGAAAACTGCTCGCCATGGCCGTGGCGATCGCCAAGTCGGCGGCAGGTTCGTCGATGCGCATCCCGCCCACCACGTTGACAAAAATATCCTGGTCGCTCAGGTTCACGCCGACACGCTTGGTCAAGACTGCGGTCAAGAGCAGCAGCCGGTTAAAGTCCACCCCGTTGCCGGTGCGCCGCGGCTGGCTAAATGGGCTGGCGCTGCTCAGGGCTTGGATCTCCACCAGCAGCGGGCGCGTGCCTTCCATCGAGACGGCAATGGCGCTGCCGGAGGCATTGGGCAGCCGCTCGGCCAGGAACAACTCCGACGGGTTGCGTACCTCCTGCATGCCCCCTTCGCTCATCTCAAAGATGCCCACCTCATTCGTGCTGCCAAAACGGTTCTTCACCGAGCGCAGCAGCCGGTAGGCGTGGAAGCGTTCCCCTTCCAGTTGCAGCACCACATCCACCATATGCTCCAAGACGCGCGGCCCCGCAATCGCGCCTTCCTTGGTCACATGCCCCACCAGAAAGAGCGGGATGTTAAAGCGTTTGCAGGCACGCAGCAGCAGCGCCGCACAGTCGCGCACCTGGCTGACCGTGCCCGCCGCGCTGCTCCCCATCTCGCTGTAGATCGCCTGGATCGAGTCGACGATCACCAGCGCCGGTTTCATCTGCTCCAACTGCTCGACGATCTGCTCGACCACGATCTCCGGCAGCACATAGAGGTCTTCGGCGTTAATCCCCAGCCGCTGGGCGCGCCGCCCGATCTGATGGTCGCTCTCCTCGGCGCTCACATAGAGCACGCGGCCCACCTTGGCCGCGACCTCTGCCGCCATCTGCAGCAGCAGCGTCGACTTGCCGATCCCAGGGTCGCCGCCCACCAAGACACCCGCCCCCGGCACAATCCCGCCCCCCAGCACTCGGTTCAGCTCGCTGTTGCCCAAGACCAGCCGGGGCATGCCGTCGGCGGGGATGTGCGCCAGCGAGACAGGCTGAACGCCATAGCCTGTGGACGCGGCCAGGGCCGAGCGCGGTTTTTCCGGCGCGCGCACTACCTCCTCCTGCAGCGTGTTCCATTCGCCGCAGTCGGGGCACTTGCCCAGCCACTTCATCTGCACGCTGCCGCATTCGGAGCAGACATACTGGACTTTGGTCTTGGTCGCGCTCTTGGCCACGCAGAAATCTCCTTGTCTACACCAGAACAAATGGTCTATCCATTGTACACGAAAAGCCGTGTGCGGGCAAGCTGATCCAGCGAAGCGCGGCCTGCGCGCCAATCAAAAAAGGGCAGGAACGCCATTGTTCCCGCCCCCAAGGAGTCAAACTCCTTGAACAATTCTCAGTGTAGCATAGCGTGGCGGACACACCAAACCAGCCTCCCAGCGCCCCCGGCGCACCCCGCCACTGCCCCTATGCAAGCACTACGCTTTACATATTAGCTCGCCTGTTCTATAATAGATAGCCGGTCAAGTGCTTCCGCTAGAACCATACGAAGCGCCGGGTACTGGATATAGTTGCCGCCGCGGTCACTTTCCACTGGGAGAAACCCTCCATGCGCATGAATCCTCATAAACAACTCCGTCTTGCCCGCCTCATACTGGATCGGAACTGCGACACACCCATTACCGTTGAGGATTTGAGTCGTGAGGTCGCGCTTTCCCCCTATTACCTGATCCGGGCATTCAGGCACGTCTATCAGCAGACACCCCATCAATATCTGGTGGGAGTGCGGATTGCCAGGGCCAAGGAACTCTTGCGGAATTCCGATCTCAGCATAACGGAGATCTGCATGGCGGTTGGGTTTGAAAGTCTGGGATCATTTAGCACGTTGTTTCGCAAAGCCGCCGGGATATCCCCCAGCGCATACCGAGTCAGCAGTAACCCTACTCCTACCCCTGCCTACATTCCTTTGTGTGTATGTTTGCTCCACGATATCACGGATCGGCCGGATCTTTGAAAATAGAGCAATTTTCGAGAAGCCAATTTAGCACAAATGTTTTATAATTCACTGCACAGATGTAGTGTGGTTTCGATAGTTACCAAGGAGAGGACAGATGCTAAACAGACTTTCAGTCGCCACCATTTGGGTCACGGATCAGAATGAGGCGTTGCGCTTTTATACGGAAAAGCTCGGTTTCGAACTGCGCGCTGATTTCACAGCCGGCAACTATCGCTGGCTAACCGTCGGCTTGAAAGGCCAGCCAGAGCTTGAATTTCAGCTGGCGGCGCTGAAGCCAAGTGGTGGGCTGACTCAAGGAGACGTCGATCAACTGACCAAACTAGTGGAAGCGGGCAAGCTTGGCAGCGGCCCTTGGAAAACCGACGATTGCCAGAAAACCTACGAGACGCTCAAGGCCAGAGGCGTGGACTTTGTGCAGCCTCCCACCGATCGCCCGTATGGGATTATCGAGGCCATTTTCAAGGATAACAGCGGCAACACCATGGTGCTTGCCCAGGACAAGCCGCAGCGGGCTTAAACCAGAATATCCTCCATGACCCCTCTCCCCGCCCCCTTCCAGGGGGCGGGACTGTTTAGCCCGGCGTCTTTAGCGCCGGGCGGGCACGCAGACCCGCGCGCAAACGCCGCGACGATTGGTGTTCAATCTCATACCGTCAATGACCTGGACCGCCCCTCTGGCCTGGTCAGACACAGGGCGCACATGCTATGATAGGCCTATGATGCCGCTGCGCTACTGGCTGTTTGTCTTGCTCACCCTGGGCCTCACCGCCTTTGTCGGCTATGGAACCTATCGCACAGCCCTGCTGCTGCGCACCTGGCGGCCCGACCGCAACATCCTGCTGCTGCCCGGCGAAAACCTGGCCCGCCTGGGGTTGATCCTGCTGTGTGTGGGCTTGGGGCTGTTGAGCGGTCTCGCCCCTGCACAGTTGGGCTGGCGATGGGGGGCCGTCGCGGCGCAGATTCTGGGCGGCAGCGTGGCCGGCGCGGCGCTGGCTGTGGTCTTCTATGCCATCACGCGCTGGATTGTCGCCGCCGGCGGCGAGCGCTTCTATTCGCCTACGGTGCTGGAGATCATCGTACCGCGCAGCCAAGCCGAGTTCTGGGCTGTGGCCGCGGTGATGCTGTCGGTCGTGCTGCTCGAAGAACTGCTCTTTCGCAGCCTGCTGCTGGGCGGGCTGCTGCCCATCCTGCCTGCGCCGCTGCTGATCCTGGCCGGGGGCCTGCTCTTTGGCGTCATGCACAGCCCGCAAGGCGTGTGGGGCATGGCCGGGGCCGGGCCAGCGGGGATCGGGCTGGGGTTGCTCTTTTTGGCGGCGGGCAGCCTGCTGCTGCCTTTCGTCGCCCACTACATCACCAACATGCTCCAGGTCTGGCTGGCGCTGCGCCTGGAGAGCACGGCCCGCGCAAACTAGGCCGCGGTCACCTCGTCACCCATTTCATCAGCCAGGGCATCCCCCGCGTCGTCGGCCCGCCGCGTCGATGGCATGGCCGGCGCATGGTCATACAGCCCGGCGCGACGGTTGCGCCGGATCTGCATCAAATCCATGACCATGGTTACCGTATCGTGGATCGGGCGCACCCGGCTGTCCGCGCCATAGTACCAGTGGACGGGGATCTCCAGGATCCCCAGCCCATGGTGTTGGGCGATCGTCAGCAGTTCGACGTCGAACCCCCAACCGTCGATGCGCTGCAAGGGAAAGACCAAATGCGCGGCCTCGCGGCTGAAGCATTTAAAGCCGCACTGCGTATCGTGAATGCCGGGGACAGCCACCCAGCGCACCAACAGGTTAAAGACCCGGCCCATCACATGGCGGTAGATCGGCTCCTCGTGGCGAACGGCCCCCTTGATCTCGCGGCTGGCGATGGCGATGGCATAACGCCGTGGGTCAAGCTGCGGCGGCAGAAAGCGCACCGCTTCCTCAATCGGCACCGCCAGATCGGTGTCAGTCACCAGCAGATACTCGCCGCGCGCCGCCATGACGCCATGTTTCACGGCGTTGCCCTTGCCTTTGGCGCTGTGCAGCAAGCGTATCACAAACGGTTCATCATCGCGCAGGTGAGCGGCGCGGAACTCCTCGACCACCGCCGAGGTGCGGTCGGTCGAACCGTTTTCCACCACAAGCACCTCCGCCTGATAGAGCCGGCGGCGCAGAAAATCGGCGATGCGGGTCAAGGCCGGCGGCAGCCGTTTCTCTTCGTTGTAAGCAGGAATGATAATGCTAAGAAACGGCGGCGAGTTTTTGTTGCTCACAAAAGGAGGGTTCCACCCTAGTTCATTAGGCTTGTCAAGGCGAGATAGGAGCAAATCTGGACCAGCAGCGCGCCGGCCCACAACATATACGCGCCGATGCGCTGCTGGTGGAAGGCCATCCACCCTCCCCAGAGGCCGTTGATCGCCCATGCCAGAAAGCCGACCGCAGGCAGCAGGAAGAGGGCCGACTTCTCCC
Source organism: Caldilineaceae bacterium (assembly GCA_020845455.1). Taxonomy (GTDB): domain Bacteria; phylum Chloroflexota; class Anaerolineae; order Caldilineales; family Caldilineaceae; genus QEUY01. The sequence goes on along the minus strand of JADLFO010000194.1, from coordinate 19,323 downwards.
GTATCACATCCGGCAGGCCATCGCTATTGTAGTGAAAAGCCAGGGCGTCAGGCAAATTGGGAAAGCGCACCATCAAAATCCCAAAGAGGAGCAGCGCGCCCGCCAGCCCCGCTCCCAGCAGCGCCGGCCCCAACCGTTCCCCTCCAAAGATGCGGTCCCACAGCGACGAGCGCACGCGCGTCAGTTCGACCTTGGCCACCGGCCCCAGCCGGTAGCGAGCCTGCACCCCATCCAAAAAGGCCGCCGCGTTCTGCGGCGAGACGGCAAAGACTGCTTCACCGGTGTCCAAGAGCAGGCACTGCTCCAGCGGCTGGGTGGCGACCATCTGCACCTGCTTCATCCCGACCGTGATGGCGCGGCCCAAGAAGGGGGCAGGCCAGCGCAGCGCATCGCCTGGACCGAGATTGGGCAGCCCCCCTTGAATGATACGGCGCACCATGCGCAGCGGGATCACCTGCTTGGTGTTGGCCCAACTCAGGGTGATGGCGTTGCGGTCCACCCAATACTCTATGCTGAACGCGGCCCAGGTGCGATAGAGCACATAGACCAACAGCAACAGGCTGCCCACCCCCGCAAAGACCAAGACAAACTTAATCCAATCGATGGAGCGCCGCCCCATCCAGATCAGGAGCAGCAGGTCGATCACCACGATCCAAAAAGCGATCAGCAGCCCTTCCCAGCGGGTGCGGCACGGAACCGGTTTATAGACCATCGCTGTCTCGATTCACCCCAACCTACTCACCCCGGTCAACATGCGCCGGGACGGGCCGGTCCTCCAGCCGCAGTTCCCATGCGCCCAGGTCGCCCAAGAAGGCATAGTTGGTCATGTCGAGCGTGATCGGCGTGACGCTGACAAAGCCGTTCGCCACCGCGCCCACATCCGTGCCGTCGTCGTGGATGTCCACCGGGCGGCCGCCGCCCAGCCAGTAATAGGGGCGGCCATAGGGGTCTTCACGGCGGATCAATTCGTCGTTGGGATAGTGGCGGCTGCCGATGCGTGTGATGTGCAGCCCGCGCAGCGCGGCAGGCTCCACCCCCGGCACGTTGACGTTGAGCAGCGTCTGCGGCGGCAGCCCGCGCAGCAAGACCTGCTCGCCCAGTTCCGCGGCGATCTCGGCGGCGCGCCGGTGGATCGCCTGCGGGTCCGCCTCGGTCTGGCCGGGGCCGACCGTGCTGAGCGCGATCCCCGGCATCCCCTTGATCGTCGCTTCCATGGCGCATGCGACCGTCCCGCTGTAGGTGACGTCGATGCCCAGGTTATAGCCGGCGTTGATGCCGCTCACCACCAGGTCAGGCACTGCGCCCAGCACGCCCGCTGCGGCCAGGGCCACGCAGTCGGTGGGGCTGCCGCTGCTGCAATAGGCCTCGCTGCCGTCGGCCAGCGTCACGGTCTGCAAGCGCAGGGGTTTGTGCATGGTCTTGGCGTGGCTGGTCGCGCTCCAGTTGCGCTCCGGGGCCAGCACCACGACCGTACCCAGCACAGCCAACCCTTGCTTGAGCGCCAACAGCCCTGGGCTATAGACGCCATCGTCATTGGTGACTAAGATCGTCGGCATCGATCGGCTACCTTGCTTACTTGTCCTACTTGCTTGTCTTACGGCGTCGTCTTCTTCTCATGGCGCACATAGACGCGCACCTCATCGCTCATGGCGGAGTTGCCCGCCTCGTCCACCACGCGCACCTTGATCAGATGGCTCTCGAAATAGACCCCGCCTGCCGTGCGGATCGCCATAAAGCCGTCGCCAAAGGTGCGGGCGCGGCCCGGCTGCACATCGGGGTCATCGCTGGCAAAACCGAGCCAGTTCTGCGTGTCCGCCGCTTCGATCTCGGCCATGTCGCGCATCGTGATCTTCCAGCGCTCATTAAAGGGCGCAACCGTGCTGGTGGCAAACAAGTTGCCGTCGATGAAGTATTCCACCTGGGCCACCGCCCAGGTGTCATTGGGCAGCACGTTGACGTTGATCTGCTCGTCCTTCTCCATGACAAAGAGCTGGTCGGGCCGCGGCTCGCTGATCACCGCGGTCGGCGGCGAGTTGTCGATCGTCACCGGCGTGGTCCATACCTTGGGGCCGTCGGGCCGGTTCACCGTCAGCCGCAGCGTATACAGCCCTTCGCCCAAGGCGGTGGTGTCCAAGGTTTCCAAGCGGGCGTTAGAGACCTCCTCCGGATGCTCCGGCCCGACCTGGACCCATTCCTGCGGCTCCAAGCCAACGCCGTATTCGACCCGATAGGGGCCGCCGCGCGCGTTGCCGACGATCTCAAACTGCCCGCCGATATAGCCGTTGATCATGGGCGCAATGATGGCGGCGTCGGGGTCAAAGTCGTCAGGGCTGACCGCAGTCTGTTCGCTGGGCGGCTGGGCAATGCCGTTCTCACGCACCCAGTCTGCCGCGGCCTGCGGCAAAATCTGGTAGACGCGCGACTCCCGGCGCTCCGGCGGCGTCACCGGCGACGCCAGGTTGCCGGTCTCCTTATCCACCTCAAAGACTTGCCAGATATTGTCCGCAATCGTGGGTTCAGTCCCTGCCACAAAAATCTCGCTGCGCTGGCTCGCGCCAGGGCAGGAGGGCGTGGGCAGCAGCCCGCTCGGCATACAGACGGTGGCGTTGATCACCCCCGGCGGGCGATCATACCAGATCGGGGGCTGCCCCTCCAGATATTTTCGCATCACCGCGTTCCAGATCGGCGCCGCACCGTCGAGACCGGTGACATTTTCCATCGACTCGTTATCCGTGTTGCCTACCCATACCCCGACCGTCACCTGCGGGGTGAAGCCCATCGTCCAGTTGTCTTTCCAGCCGTTGGTCGTACCGGTCTTGGCCGCTACCTTGCGGTCGGGCAGCGTCAACATGGTGTTGGCCCCAAATGAGGGGGCGCGCGCCACGTCGTCGCTCATGATGTCGGCCATGATATAGGCCACTTCGCTGCTAAAGATGCGCTCCGCCGAGGGCTTCTCATATTTCTTAAGGATGTTGCCAAAGCTGTCACGCACCTGGAGCATCGACACTGGGTTGAGGTTGCGAAAGCCGTCACGACGCTGCGTATCCAACACAGACTCGCCTACCATCACCCCCTGGTTGGCAAAAACGCTGTAGGCGTAGGTGTGGTCCAACAGCGTGACCTCGCCGCCGCCCAAGACCAAGCTCAGGCCATAGAAGTTGAGGCCGCGGTCCAGCCCGTTGATGCCCATACGGTGCGCCATACGCAGCGCGTTCGCCACCCCCACCTGGTCCATCACACGGATCGCCGGGATGTTGTAGGAGCGGGCCAGCGCATTGCGCAGCGAGACCGGCCCATGATACTGGCGGTCGTAATTCTCCGGGCGATAATAGCTGCCGTCCGCCTGGGGAAACGCCGTCGCCACATCCAAGATCATCGAGGCCGGCGTCATATCCTGCTGCAAGGCTGTCAGATAGACATAGGGCTTAAAGCTCGACCCCGGCTGGCGCTGCGAGATGGCAACGTTGACCTGGCCGTCGATCTTCTCGTTGTTATAGTCCAACGAACCGACCATTGCCAGGATTTCGCCGGTATCGTTTTTGATCACGACCACCGACGCGTTGCTGGCGTTCTTGTCTGTCTCGACCAGCCGCGCCACCTGTTCGCGCGCCACCGACTCCGCATAGCGCTGCAGATCGACATCCAACGTGGTGTAGATCGTCAGGCCCTTCTTCCAGATAAAGTAGGGGTCCTCGGCGGTATTGAACTCCTGCTTCACCTGGTCGAGCACATAGAGCGCAAAGTGGGGCGCGGTGAGGATATCGAAGCGTTCGGCCACCGACTTGCGCAGCGTCAACGGCTGCTGGAAGGCAGCCTCCGCTTCCGCCGAGGTCAAGTAGCCTGCCTCCACCATCGCCTGCAACGCCAGCCCTTGGCGGCGCTTGGCGTCTTCGGGCGCGTTGATCGGGTTTAGCCCCGGATACTGAGGAATAGCGGCGAGCATGGCGGCTTCGGCAGCGTTCAATTCGGTGCTGCTCTTGCCAAAATAGACTTGGCTGGCCGCCTCCACTCCATAGGCGAGGTTGCCATAGGAGTTGTAGTTGAGATACCACTCCAGGATCTTCTCCTTGGGGTAACGCCGCGTCACCTCCATGGCTAAGATCACTTCCTTGAGCTTGCGCGCATAGCTCTGCTGGGCGCGCTCTTCGGGCGGGATGATGATGTTCTTGATCAACTGCTGGGTGATCGACGAGCCGCCCTGCACCGCGCCGCCCTGCAAGTTCGAGGCGAAAGCACGCAGCAGACCGCGCACGTTGATGCCGGGGTTGTCCCAATAGTTGCGATCTTCCAGCGCCACCGCCGACTTGACGATCCAGGGCGACATTTCGCCAAGCGTGATATAGGTGCGGTCACCGCGGAAGGGCCGCGGGTCGATGCTCTCATAGAGCAAATAGTTGCCGGTGCGGTCATAGATACGCACCGTTTCAAACTCTTCCTGCTGCGATTCGATGATGCTGGCGTCGGGCAACTGGGCCGCATAGGAATTGTAGATGCCATAGACCACGGCTACGCCGGTGGTCATCAGGATGGCGATTGAGCCAAGGATGATGGCGGCGAAAACGGCCACGCTTTGACCGATCCACAGCCACGGCTTGGGGCGCGATTGGACTGCGCGGGTGCGCTTGCGCCGTGACATCAAAATACGGTCGTGCCGGTCAAGTCGCTGCATAGCTCTAGCTGCTCTTCTCTACTACCAAAAAGTGGCTGATACCCAAGACGGTCAGCGGGGACTGCTCCAATGCATAGGTCACCCGCCGCAGCCGGCGGCCCCAAGCGGGCCGCCGTGCGACGATATTGTCATAGCCGGGGAAGACCTGCGTATGCACCACCACACGCACCGGCTGCCCGATAAACAGGTCGCGCAGCCCTTCGGCGCTGTAGACCCGCACATGCGGGGCCAAGCGGTTGCGCAGCGCATCGGGCAAATAGTTGATCAAAGGGGTGTTGCCAAAATGATAGACCCCCCGCCAATAGTGGCCGTGGGTCTCAAAGGGATAGAGCCGGTTGGGCGCAAAGATCACCGCCCGCCCGCCCGGCTTGAGCACACGCACCATCTCGGCTACGGCGGCGCGGTCGTCGGCGACATGCTCCAGCACTTCATGGTTGAGGATCAGGTCGAAGGTCGCGTCCGCATAGGGCAGCGCTTCGCACACGGCCTGCTGGATCGGGGCCTGCGGCACATTGGCCGCCGCCTGCAGCAGATAGTCCGGCTCCACGTCGATGCCATAGACCGCATCGGCAAAGGGCAGCAGGGCCTGGATATACACGCCCACGCCGCAGCCCTCTTCCAAGATTCGCTCGGCTCGGCGCCCCCCCTCCAGCCCCCAGCGCACGATCATCTCCAGGCGGCGCCGCTGTCCGGCACGCCAGACATAGCTGGGGTTGCCGCGCAAGGCGGCGCGGTCGCCGTGGCGCGCCGCTGCTTCAATTTGTGGGTCAATCACGCGTCTTGGTCCCTACATGGATCGCCACCGAGCCAAACATCAGTTCGCGATAAAACACATGGCGCAGCCCCGCCAGTTCCATCATGCGCTGCAACTCCTTGGGCATCGGGAAGCCGACCGTGCTCTGCGGCAGATAGCGATAGGCCTCTAGATCGCCGCTGACCAGCCCGCCCAGCAGCGGCACCACGCGAAAAAAGTAAAACTGAAAGAGCGGCCCCAGCGGCGTATTTGACGGCGGCGTCGTCTCCAAGATAAGCACGCGCCCCCCTGGTTTGGTCACGCGCGCCTGCTCGGCCAGCGCGGCCACGCGGTCGACCACGTTGCGGATCAAAAACCCGCTGACCACGGCGTCAAAGGTCTCGTCGGCAAAGGGCAGGGCAAAGGTGTCGCCCTGGACAAACGGCATCGGGTCGGCAGGGTCCTTGCCCTGCCCTGCGGCCATCATCTCATAGGTAAAATCGACCCCCACAGCGTAGACCGAAGGCGACAGCCGCCGCGCCGCATAGGCGATATCGCCCGTGCCTGTGCCCACATCCAACAGGCGGCCATGCGGCGGCAGGTCACACAGCGCCAAAAGCTGCCGCCGCCAGCGCTGATCCTGGCCGCCGGTCATCATGCGGTTCATCAGGTCATAGGTGCGAGCGATGCGCGCAAACATCCGGTTCACATAGACCGGCTTGTCGGCGGGAGCAGGCAAAATTGGAGGTTGCGAAGACAGGTTCATCAATCTACCAAGGTTTTACGCTCGCCCCTGCTTGCGGAAGGCCTGCATCAACCGCGCACTATCGTCGGTGAGCAGCGCATCCACGCCCAGGCGCAGATAATAGCCCAAGCGCGCCTCCGGCGTCAGGTCGAGCGGGGCCACAATGCTGCCCAACCGGTGCGCCCAGGCGACATAGAGCGGGTTCGCCATCAACAACGGCCAGGCCGGCCCCAACAGTTCCATACCCTGCCGCGGCAGCGGGTTGTTCATCGTGATCAGCCCCGACGGAATGCCCGCGCCCGTCTGGCGAACGGCCTCTACCAACGCCGCATTAAACGACACAATCGCCGTTTTTGCCAAAACGCCATAGTCGGCGAGCAGATAGACCAGCCGCTTGGCGATCTCCGGCTGGAGAAAACGCACGTCTTTCAGCTCCAGCAGCAGCGGCACATCTCCCTGGGTCATGGCGAGCAGTTCGCCCAGCGTGGGGATCTGCTGCGTGCTCCAAGCGCCGTCGGGGGTGCGCAGCCGCAGCCGCTTGAGCTCGGCCAAGGTCTGGGCAAAGAGCGGCCCTGTGCCGTCGGTCATGCGCCCCAGGTGCGCGTCGTGAAACAGCACGATCGCGCCGTCGCGCGTGATGTGCAGATCGGTCTCCAGCACATCTGCGCCCTGCTGCAGCGCCAGCGCAAAGGAATGCAGCGTGTTTTCCGGGGCCTGTTTGGGCATCCCGCGGTGGGCGATAATCAAGGGCCGGCCGCGCCGGCCGCGCGTGCGCCGGTATTCACTCCAATCCATCCGAGCACTCCGCTGCCGCCGTTGGGCGATTCATCATTCGTGCATTGTACCACCGCCGCCCGCCGGGAGATCAATCCCCCGGCCATAAAACAAAGCCCGCACGAAGCGGGCTTTGGCGACAGGATAGAGCGGCAGGATAGAACAATAGGGTGGGACGATATGGGCGTACGGACACGGTATGGTATACCGTGTCCGTACGCACGGGCGTGCCTCAGTGAGCTTATGACCCTCTCAGCCGGCGCTCACCCCTTGACCGAGCCGGAGGTCAGCCCGCCCACCAGATACTGCTGGAAGATCAGAAAGATCAGTACAATCGGGATCGCGCCGATCAGCGACCCGGCGGCGAAGACCCCCCAGCGGTTGGCATACTGGTTCTGAATGAACAGGCTCAACCCCACCGCCAGCGTGTAATTCTCCGACGTGGTCAGCATGATGCGCGCCAGCACATATTCCGAATAGGTGCCGATGAAGATCAGCAGACCGATCACCACCAGGATCGGGCGCACCAGCGGCAGGATCACCAGCCAGAAGGTCTGCCAAGAGCTGGCTCCGTCCACCGTGGCCGCCTCGTCCAAGTCGCGCGGGATCGAATCGAAATAGCCCTTCGCCAACCAGGTGTTGACCCCCAACACGCCGCCCAGATAGAGCAAGAGCAGCCCGCCGTGCGTGTTGAGCGACAGCCAGGGGATATATTCCCCCAACTGGCGCAGGATCACATACAGCGCCACCATGTTGAGGAAGTTGGGAAAGACCTGGATCAACAAGATCGTCTGCAGCAGCGAGCGCCGCCCACGGAAGCGAAAGCGCGAAAACGCATAGGCTGCCATGGCGGTCATGAAGAGGCCCAACACGGTGGTGATCACCGCCAGCTTGAACGAGTTCCACATCCATGTGCCAAAGGGGAATGACGTGCCCTGCAACAGCTTGGTGTAATTCTCAAAGGTAGGCCGATCCGGGATCAACTGCTGGTTCGCCAGCGAGTTTGACGGGTCGATCGACGCCGAGAAGATCCAGACCACCGGGAAGAGCGCAAAGATCAGCATGACCACGGCCAAGAGCAGACGCAAGATCAAGGCGATGCGCCTCTGCCCGCTGATCGTCCCGACCGAGGAAGTAAACCGCCCGCTAGACATTTTCGGACCTCTCTTCCAACATGTTGGTGAAGCGGAACTGGAAGAAGGTGATCACCAACAGGATCAGGAAAATGACCACGGTGATGGCCGCGGCATAGCCCAGATCAGCGCCGCGCCCGCTGCTGAAGGCAATGCGGAAGGTATAGGTCGCCAGGATATCGGTGTGGCCGACCGGCGAAGAGGTGCCGGCCATGGGCGGCCCACCCAAGTTGTACAGATAGATGACCGTGAAGTTGTTAAAGTTGAAGGCAAACGAGGCGACCAACAGCGGTCCCACCGTGATCATCAGCAGCGGCAGCGTGATCCCCCAGAACTTGGCAAAGGCGCCCGCCCCGTCGATGTCCGCCGCCTCATAGACATCTTTGGGCAGCGCCTGCAGCGCGCCGGTGACGATCACGAACATATACGGAAAGCCCAGCCAAAGCTGGATCAGCAGGATCCCCAGCTTCGACCAAATGGGGTCGGCGAACCAGGGCGGCGTCCAGCCAAAGACATTGAGCATGAACTGGCTGATGACGCCGAACTGCGGGTTGAGCAGCCCCACCCAGATCGGCACACTGATAAAGGCCGGGATCGCATAGGGAATGAGCAAGAGCGAGCGCAGCATATTGCGCCCTGGCATCTCCGGCACATCAAATACAATCGCCAGGAACATGCCCAGCGCAAAAGTGAGCAGCACGCTCAGCGTGGCAAAGAGCACCGTCCAGAGAAAGACGAGCGCAAATGGCCCGCGCAGCGACGGCGTGGTAAAGAGCCGCATAAAGTTGCGCGCGCCGATCCGCACCTGGAAACCGGGGCGCAAGGTTGAACCGTCGTCGGCGGTGAAGGTGCCCTCCACAGGCCGGTAGACCTTGCCGTTCAGCTGGTCGACTATCACATCCTGCGCGGGGTCATAGACATAGCGCTGCTCGTAGCGCGCCGCCTTGCCGATCTGCCGATCGCTGACGCGGAAGGCGTCGGGCGGCACGCCAAAGGTGAGCGCCACCAGCGCCGCCGTGTGGCGCAGACGCTCGATGTTGTTCAGTTGGCGGTAGCCGTCGATTTCGGCGGGAGGTTCGCCCTCCGCCGGCTCCAGCGGCGTATCGGGCCGCGCAATGTACTGGGCGCTGCCGTCGGGCGCACGCAGCCAGAGCAGATACTGTCCATCCGGCGAGATATACGCCGTCCAGTCAAAGACGACGGCATCTTCGGGCAGAAAGGTCTCCGACTCGATCAGGCGGATGGCAACCGGCTTGGTCAGCAGATGGCCGTCGCCATAGTTGGTAAACGAAATATAGATCGTAGAGAGGATTGGATAGAGAACGACAATGATCAATAACGCCAGGCCGGGCGAAATCCAACGCAGAGGATAGAGGTCTTCAAAGAGAAAGATGGCGTTGATCAACAGCGTGACCAGCGCGATCACTGCGCCGAATTGCCAGACGCCGTCACGGAACATCTGATAGACCAGCCAGATCGCGACCGCGTCGATCAGCGCCAGACCACCCAGCCGGAACAACCACGAAGCTATCGAACCGGTGTTGAAACGTGAAGCGGGGGGCGCTTGCGCGCCCCCCGACTTCACCGACACGGTAGACATTTATCCACCTGCAATCGCCGCGCGTATCTGTTCGGCGGCATCTTTCATCGCCTTGTCCGGGGCGATGGCCTGTTGGCCGATCAACTGCATGGCGTTGCCCCAAGACGACCAGACCGCCGACATTTCGGGGATGGCCGGCATGGGCAGGCCGTTGACGCCCGCCTCGGCAAAGGCCCTGATATCGGTATCTTCAATCGCATCGCGCACGGGCAGGAAGGCCGAGGGCCGCGGGTCGGCGTCAAAGATCGCCTGCATCGCGTCCTGGGTCGCTACAAACTCCTGCAAGAAGGTCTGGGCCAAAAGCGGGTCCTTGCTGAAGGCGCTCACCATAAAGCCCTGCACCCCCAGGAAGGGTTGCGCTTCCTGCGTCTCACCCGGCAGCATGGTCACCGCATAGGGCACGCCCGATTCGCGGATGCGCGGCAGCGCCCACGGCCCGGTGATCATCATGGCCGCTTCCTTGTTCTCGAAGGCGGCGTGCATCAGGTCATAGTTGATGGCCGCCCCCGGCGTCAGATGCCCCTCTTTATACATCGAGTCGAGCCAGGTGGCCGCCGCAATGCTGCCCTCGCTGTCGATCCCGATATCCTCCGGGTTGTAGCCTTGGTCGGTCAGTCCAAAGACATAGCCGCCAAAGGCCGTCATGATCGGGAAGAAGTGATAGGGGTCATTCTCCTGAATGATGTAGCCCTGCTTCACCGCGCCGTCGGCTTCCAGTTGGGCGGCCACTTCCTTGACCTGCGTCCAGGTGGTGGGGACTTCGGTCACGATCTCCGGGTTGTAGACAAAGGCGACGTTCTCGGTGGCATAAGGCATGCCATAGAGCTTGCCGTCATACATAAAGGCCTGCGTCGCGGCGGGCAGGAACTGATCTTGCTTGTCGCCCAGCGAGATTTCGGCCAGCAGCCCGTTCTCGGCCAACTCGCCCAGCCAGTCGTGCGCGCCGATGATGATGTCCGGGCCTTCGCCGGTTGGGGCCGCCACCTTGAAGTCATCGCGGATATTGGCAAATGCCTTCTCGGTCACGACGATCTCAATGCCGTATTGCTCCTTAAAGGCTTCGGCCAGCGTCCTAAGAACCGGCGCGCGCGTGTCGTCGGCCCAGATCGTCAGGCCGACCCCCTCGGCAGGCGCGGCCTGGCCGGCGGCCTCTGTCGCCGTGGTCGCCTCAGTGGCCGTGGTCGCCTCGGTGGCTGTGGTCTCTTCCGTGGCTGTCGTGGCTTCGGTGCTGGTTACTTCTTCAGCCGCCGCAACCGCCTCTGTGGGGGCTGCGGTCGCCTCTGCGGGTTGCTCCGCCGCCGGTTGCTCGGCGGCGGGCGCTGCGCCGCCTTCGCCGCGGCTCGGACAAGCCGCCAAGAGCATGGCGCTGACCAGCAGAACCGCCAGCACGATCCAAGTCTTGATTTTTTGCATACTCAGACTCCTTCGCTATTAGATTGCGTTTGCACAGAAAAGAAGAACCAGCAAGCGAAACCCCACGCGGCCATTGGATCAGCCGGCGCCGCGGTGGCATCGCCCAACACAGATACGTTTCCCAGGCGTGTCACGCGTTCTATAGGATTGCGCTGCACCTATATTGTACAACAAATCGTAACATGGGAAAGTCCGCTGAATTCCACAATTGGGGCATATTTTGCGGCGCTGTGTGCCCGGTCGCATCGACAGCCCGCACAGACACAACCAGGGCAGCCGGTGGCTCCCCTGGTTGCCAATCGATTGACTGTCTGCACGCCGCGCGGCTAAGCCGCAAGAGAGGGCTACTGCGGTGGATGGGCCGAGATAAAGACCCAGTAATTGGTAAAGGGGCTGCCTTCGACCTGGACATGGCCAACGCCGAAACGTTCTTGGCCGGCAGTGAACCAGTTGAGGCCCAAGAGATGAGTACGGTGGACTTCAGAGTTTTCCCACACTGCCCACGCATCATCGCCGCTGTTCAACCCGAACCCCCCGGCGATGGACTCGACCATGTTGATGCGCGGGTCGTCGCCATACATTTCGGGCAGCGCATACCCGGCCTGGCGCACCATATAATTGGGACCGAACCCATCCGGGTTGATATGGTCAAAATAGCCGCGCGCCGCCATATCCGCAGCGCGCTCTCGCGCCACGCGTGCCAAGGTCGGGTCGCAGACCATGCGCTCGCGCGCCTGCTGCGGATGCGAGGCCAGAATCGCGGCCAGGCCCAATTCCGTCTCGCTCATGTTGCACGTCAGATTGCCGCCGCCCCCGGCGACGACCTCGCCGCTCTGCAACAGCGGCAAATAGATATTGGCCGCCCGCGCCCTGGGGGCCACGGCCATCGTCAACAGCCAGAGCGCCGACAGCAGGATCAGCAGGCGCGCCGCGCTCCAGAGAATAGGCTGTGCGTAGGGCAGGCTGTGCGCTAAAGCGCCATGGGCCAAAGAGGATCGGCCCCAGCTTACGGGCCGAGGATAGACAGCCCGCAACGAAACACCTTTCGTCATCGCAATCTCCACTCAGTTGTGTAAACATAGGCCATCGCAGCCTATCACCATGGGGGGGGCAAAGTTGGGTGCTTACCCGTTGCTTGCTTGTAGGCTTCGCTACAACTTCGGGACGTAGCGCAGTCGGTGCGCAGCCGTCGGAAAACCGTTGGCTGCGTAACAACGGGCAGCGCCCTATCCAACCCCATTCCCACCCATCCCCGCCTATGTCTACACTACTCGGCAGTTACGTCGCTGCCCACCGTCAGATGCAGGAAGCGCGCTACGCCGTTGGTCGTATCTTCCTCACGCGCGACGGCCAAACGGCTCAGCGCAGCGCGCCGAGCGGGGTGTGGCCCAAAGCGGGGCGCGCTCGGTCAAATGTCGCAGATACAAAAAACCACCCGCGCGATCTGCGCGGGTGGTTTTTTGGCAAAAGTTGAGAAATCCGCAGGGCGCGGCTAGGGGATAGGCGTGCGCGGGGGCAGTTTGGGCAGGGCGCGGCTGGGTTTACCGGCTAGCTCAGGCATCTTTTTGGGGCTGTCCGCCAGCAGGCGTAGCGCCTCGTCGACGGCGCGCTGGAGCTGCGGGTCGCGCCCCGCCCGGTAATCTTGCGGCGTGATCTCCACCTCGATATCGGGTTCGGTGCCGTAGTTTTCCACATTCCAGCCCACATCCTCAAACCAAAAGCTGTACTCCGGCTGGGTCGTGACCGTGCCGTCCACCAGCGCATGTTGCGGCGCGATGCCGATCACCCCGCCCCAGGTGCGTTTGCCCACCAGCGGGCCGAGCTTCATCATCTTGAAACTGTGGCAAAAGATATCGCCGTCGCTGCCCGCGTGTTCATTGGTCAGCGCCACCAGCGGCCCGGCCACCGATTCCATCGGATAGGGGACCAGCCCCCCCCAGCGCGACAGGTCATAGCCCAGACGCCGCCGCGCCAGCTTTTCCAAGATCAACTGGCTCACATGGCCGCCGCCGTTATAGCGCACATCTACGATCAGCGCATCGCGATCCACCTCGGCCAGATAGCCGCGGTGAAACTCAGCATAGCCCTGCGCGCCCATGTCGGGTATATGCACATAGCCGACCCGCCCGCCGGTCGCCTCATGCACTTGACAGCGGTTCGCCTCGACCCAGCGGCGGTAACGCGCCGGCGCTTCGTCGGCAATCGCACGCACCACCACCGACCGGTAGTCGGGCAGCCCCCGCTGTGCTGCATCCGGCCCTGCCCCACGCGGCGCGGTGTCATCCGGCGCGGACGGCGGCTCAAGCTCGCCCTGCGCCACGCCGCTGCCCGGCAGCACCACGGCCGGTTCGGACGGGCGCGCCTCCTCCGCCGGCGCAGCAGGCTTCTTCTTACCCGCATCCGGGCGCGGGAGCAGCGTCAACAGCACCTCATGCCCCGCCTGGTTGACCAGCAGTTGCGCCGGGCCAACCTCCTCCGAAAGCGGCTGGCCGTTGATGGCGACGATCACATCGCCAGGGAGGATGTCCACGCCCGGCGCGGCCAGGGGCGAATTGCTGCGCGTGTCCCAGGGGTCGCCCAAGACCAACTCGCCCACGCGATAGCCCTTGGCTTCAACATTCCAAGTCAGCGCCGCGCCCAAAAATCCCTGGCCGTAATAGGGCCGCGGGCGATAGTCGCCGCCGAACTCATAGGCGTGGCTGGTGCCCAGTTCGCCCTGCATCTCCCACATCAGATCGCTGAATTCGGCGCGCGTGCTAACGCGTGGGATCAGGTGAAAATACTGCTGATAAACGGCCCGCCAATCCACCTGTCCCATGTCCTCGGTCCAGAATTGGTCGCGCTGCAAGCGCCACGCCTCGCGGAACATCTGCTCCCACTCACTCTGCGGGTCGACCGAGACCTTGACGCGATTCAGGTCGATCCACCCCGATTTGCGCGTGGCGCCGCCGCTGCCCGGCGCTTTTTCGCCGGCGTTGATCACGCGCAGTTGGTTGCGTCCGGCATAGATCAGCTTCTTGCGGTTGGCCGATAGGTCAAAGCTGCTGACATTTTCGGCCAGCGTCTCGCTCTTATAGTCCTTGAAATCATAGGCGCGCAGGCTCCCGGCCTCCATCTCCTCGTCATCCGAGCCGCTGTCGCCGTCCAGTTGTCCATGGATCGGAAAGACGGTGAAAAGCGCCTTGCCAGGGATACCGGCGATCTGCCCATAGCGGCCGTCCGGCACGGGGAAGGCGATCACCCGGCGCTCGATCCCCTCCAGGTCGATGCGCAGCGGCTTGGGTTTGCGCCTCTGATTGCGGTCGGCGTCGTGCGCCTTGTCCGTGGCTTCTTGGCCGTTTGGCGCGGGCGCACCGGCGGGTTCACTACCGGCGCTTTCTCCGGCGGCGCTTTCTCCGGCGGCAGTCTCACCGCGTGCAGTGCGGGCTACGGGCGCATCGTCATCAAAATCGTCGTCATAGCCGTCGTCAAAATCATCGCCGCCGTCTGCGTCGTCGTAGCCCTCCCCGTCTTCCTGCCCTTCATCGTCCTCGTCCCCCTCGCCCTCCGGCGACTCGTCACCGTCGTCGGGTTCGTCGTAGCCATCCTCGTCGCCGTCATCATACTCGTCGTCATGCCCGTCGTCATGCCCGTCGTCATGCCCGTCGTCATGCCCACCGTCGTGCTCATCGTCTTGTTCGTCATCGCCGCCGAGGTCGGGGCCAGGCACAAACGGGTTCGCCAGGTCGGCGCGCAGCGTCAACAGATAGGGGCGCATGCCCCAAGGAAAACCCAGGTCGAAATGCAGCCCGTCATAGACCGGGTTGAACTCGCGGTAGCTGAGGAAATAGAGGTACTTGCCTTCCGGGTCAAACGCCGGGCGCACATCGTGCAGCACCGGGCGCGTAACGGTGTGGCGCTCGCCCAAGGTCGTCAGCGGCAGCGCTTCCCCCGGCTGGAGAGCCGCATCTGTCTCTGCCCGCGCGCAGACATCCGCTGCCGGCTCTGTTTCCTCGTCGGGCAGATGATAAAGCCGGATCGCGCTGGTGCGCGAGGTCGCCGCAAAGCTGTAGGCCAGCCAGCGGCCATCCGGCGACCAGTCAAAGCCCGCCATATTGCGATAGGGGCTGCGGTCGACCACTATGACCTGGCGGCGCTTGAGGTCGACCAGCAGCAGTTCATGCCGATGATTGGAGAGCGCGACCTTGTCCTCGGTGGGCGACCCCTTGAGCGCCACCACGCGCCCGATCTCGAGCCCTTCCAGCCGTTCAGGCGCGGTGAAGGGCTGCTCGCCATAGATCTCCAGCGTCTCCTCGCCCGTTTCATCGCTGACCAGCAGCAAACGCCGCCAGTCGTGCAGCCATTCCGGGTGGCGATAGCGCACGCCGTCGCGCTTGCCATATTGCAGCACCGCGCCTTCATGGTTGAAAAAGGCAAAGGCCTTGCCGCGCGTGGTCAGCGCCGTGGCCTGGCCCGACGGGTGCAGATGATAGCCGTCCATATAGCGGCCCGCATCGACAAACTTACGGTTGCGCTGCACGCGCGGGCTGTGATAGACCACGGCCACGCGCGCGGCGCGGTCATCTTGGGGCCGGTAGACAAAGAGGTCTGCGCCGGCGTGGTAAACAATATTCGTGCCGTCGCTCGACGGGTTGCGCACATAATAGTCTTCGTGGTCGGTGTGGCGGCGCAGGTCGCCGCCGTCCGGGCGGCAGCTATACAGATTGCCGATCCCTTCATGGTCGGCGACGAAATAGATGCGCCCTTCGCCCGCCGCTTCATCGCCATTTTTCCCGCGATCTGCCAGCCACATGGGCGAGGTGATGTTGCCCTGGATCTCCGCCAAGAAGCGCACAAACTTGCCGTCGCCGTTGCGGTCGATCCACAGGTGGCCCGCCGTGCCGCCGCGATAGCGTTTCCAGCGCGCCGGGTCGCCGGTGTTGCGCCCCAGCACCACCCCGCGCGGCCCATCGCTGATCGACCGCGCCGCGCCATAGGGCAGCAGCGTGACCTCGCCGTTGCCGCCATGCGCCGCCACCGCAAACAGCGCCATTTCGGCGGGGACCATTTGGCCGTAATTGCTGGTAAAGAGGATCGACGCGCCGTCGCGCGACCATCCTACCACCCGGCAGTTGCTGTTCAAATAGGTCAGCCGCCGGGCGCTGCCGCCCTCGGCGGGCATGACATAGATCTCCGGCGCTCCCTCCTCGCGGCCGATAAAGGCCAGGTGCGCGCCGTCGGGCGAGAGCATAGGGTAGCCGGTCTCGCCTAGATTGCTGGTAAGCCGTCGCGCCACGCCGCCCTGGGCCGCGACGCTCCACAGATCATCTTCAGAGACAAAGACAATCGTGTCGTGATGAATAGTCGGAAAACGATAGTAGCCTGAAGTCATAAAGGTCACACCTATTTCGCCAGTGTCAGAAGCAATCTCCTAGTATAGCGCGGCGCGGCGGGCGCGGTCAAAACATCGTGTCACCCCCACGACTTTATCCACGCTCCCTTGCCCCCGCCCCTTTTTGCTGCCCCCTGATGCATAGCGCCCTGTGCCGGGATCGTGTATCATACACTCATCGACGCCTTATGCTTTGAGAGCAATTCGAGAGCGATGCGAGGAGCGTTGGCAGATGAGAGTGCTTGTGACAGGCGGGACCGGCGCAGTTGGCAAGGCCGCGGTCAAGCGGCTGGTCGACCACGGCTGGGAGGTGCGCGTGATCGGTCGCCGCAGCGGATTCGACATCCCCGGCGCAGACTACCGGGTCTGTGACATCGGCAACTATGCCGAGTTGCGCGAGCAGATGCGCGGCTGCCGGACGGTCGTCCATTTGGCCGCCGTGCCCAACCCGACCACCATGCCGGGGCAGGAGCTGTTTCAAATCAACACCGCGGGAACCTACAACGTCTATGAGGCGGCAGCCGCCGAGGGCATCACCAAACTGGTGCAGGCCAGTTCGATCAACGCCTTCGGCTGTTTTTGGAATCTGCGCGACTTTGTGCTCGACTATCTGCCCATCGACGAGGCGCACCCCACCTACACCACCGACCCCTATGCATTCTCTAAAAATGTGATCGAATCGATCGGCGACTATTACTGGCGGCGCGAAGGCATCTCCAGCGTGGCGCTGCGTCTGCCTGGGGTCTGGTCACAGGAGCGTATTGAGAGCGACGAATTCCGCGCCCGCCAGACGCAGATGCGCGCCGCGCTCGACAAGTTCGCCGCCCTGCCCGAAGATGAACGCAATGCAAAGCTGGCCGAAGTGCGGCGCACGGCGATGGAATTCCGCAGGTCACGCGCCCTGGAATATCCCAACAACCCGCGCAACCTCCAGCGCGAAGGCCCGCCGCCCGACCCGATCTGGATCGCCTATACCTTTCATCGCTTCGATTTCTGGGCCTATGTCGACGAGCGCGACTCGGCCCAATCAATCGAAAAGGGGTTGACCGCCGACTATGAGGGCAGCCACGCGCTCTTTATCAACGACAGCGTCAACTCCCTCGACTACCCGTCCCAGACGCTGGCGCGGCTCTTCTTCCCGGAGATCCCCGAATCCAACGTCGCGCTGCAAGACGCCGACGCCCTGGTCAGCATCGCCAAGGCCAAACAGATAATCGGATTTGAACCTGAATTTTCCGTGCGTAACCAGACGCCAGAGGCATAGGAGCCCCGATCATGTCTGCATCCCCTCTGCCTACAGACTCACTTTCTGCCGCGCACCAGGGGCGCTTGCTCGACCTGCTGGCCGCGCTGATCGACCAGCAGCAGGCGCGCGTGATCGTGCCGCCCTATGCCGCGCAAAGCGGTTTCTGGTTTGGCGGCGGCAATCTGGCGCGCGACCCCGACGGCACGGTCTGGCTCACCGGGCGCTATCGCAACGCCGGCGATTCACGCACAGGCCTGCAGGCCGGGGAGCGCGGCCTGGAATGCGCGCTTTTCCGCTCCGACGACCAGGGCGCGAGCTTTCAGAAGGTCAAAAGCTGGAGCAAGACCGATCTCTCGCACACGGGCCAACCTGTGATCTCCATCGAGGGCACGGCACTCTATCGCCGCCTAGACGGCATCTGGGAATACTATGTCTCTGCCGAAAAGGAGAAAGCCTACCCGCCGCCGTGGGAGGGCTATCAAAAACCGGGCGCCCGCGTCTGGTCGATTGACCGCATGGTCGCTTCTGCGCCCGGCGACCTAGACGCCGCCACACTCACGCCGATGCTGGATGGCCGCGACCATCCCGAATATCTGCACGTCAAAGACCCAGCCGTCTTTGGCCTGCCTGATGGCGCCACGGCGCTTGTCTTCTGTTCGCATCCCTTCACCTGGGCCTCCAGCAACAGTGGGCTGGCGCTGCGCCCCGCCGGTGCAGACGCCTTTACCGTCGCCGCCTGGGAGATGGTAGGCCGCGGCGCGGCCTGGGATATCGCCGCCACGCGCATCACGGCGCGGCTGCCGATCCCGCGCAGCGGCGTCTTTGCCGATCTGCCCCCCGCCTCGGTCTGCTTCTATGACGGGGCCGAATGTCTGCGCGCCCATGAGGAAAACCGCCGGGCGCACAGACGCCCGCGCGGCTATAGCTGTGAGGAGATCGGCGGGGCCTTCTTTGGCTGGGATGCCGAATTCCCGCGGCTGACCCGCCTCTCGCTCACCCAGCCGCTCTTTATCTCGCCCACAGGCACCGGCTGCAGCCGCTATGTCGATGTGCTGCCGCTGCCCGATGGGCTGTTGGCGACCTGGCAGCAGAGCCGGCCCGACGGCTCGCAGCCGCTGGTGGCGCACAGCTTGGCGCAGGCCGACATCGCGCGCATCTTGGCCTAGCGCCGCGATGCAGGGTTGCGCCGTGCGTCCTCGCTGGCTATTCCCGCTGCCGTTACGGTCGCCGTTGCGGTCGCCTGTGCTGCTGGCGGCGCTGCTGATGCTGTTCCTGGCGGCGGGCTGCGCGCCCTCGTCCGAAGCCAATGTGCTGGGCTATCTGCTGGCGCGGCAGTTGGGCACGCTTGCCCCCAGCGGCACGGCTGTGCCGCCCGGCAGCGTGACCGGGGTCGTGCAGCATGGCGGCGCGCCGCTGGCCGGCGCGACCGTGGTTATCGCCGAACGCAACGGCACGCCGCACACCGCGGTCACCGACGCCGCGGGTCGCTACCGCATCGAAGGCATCCCGCCCGGCCAATATGTGCCCGCCGCCGTCGCCCCCGGCTATGAAGAAACCGTGCCGCGCGGGCTGTTTGGCATCCCTCAACTGGTCACCGTGACCTCGGACACGGTCGGCGAAGCGCCGCCGCTGGAACTGG
>JADLFO010000193.1 GCA_020845455.1 Caldilineaceae bacterium | reverse complement strand
CGATTAAGATCGTGGTCTGGGACAAAGTCGGCAATGTGATGTGGGGCGTGCGCCCCTGGGACGAATGGTCGCTGCGCAGCCAGGCCGATATGCTGCGCGAAAACCCGGCAGGCCGCCCGCTGGCGCCGAGCTTCGCCGAGTTGTTCCAAGGCTATCCCGTCGACCTGCGCCCCGTCGCCACGGTCGAAGAACTGGAGGCCGAGATCGGCGACGCCGACTTTCTCGTCGTGCATAAAAACAATGTGCCGCCCGCCGTGCTGCAAAAAGGCACGCGCCTGCGCCTGATCCAGCATCTTGGCTGGGACGCGCGCGGCATCCCCCTAGAGACTGCGGCGGCGATGGGTGTGCCGGTGGCCGCCACACCGCTGGTCAACTATCTGGCCGTGGCCGAACACTCCTGGGCGCTGATCCTCACCCTGCTCAAACGCATGCCCGCCCAGCGCGCCTATATGGATTCACGCGAATATTTGACGCTCGGCTGGGGCCATCTGCCCGGCGTGCCCATGGTGCGCGACCTCAAATTGGGGCTGCTGGGGTTTGGCGAGATCGCGCGGCCCATGGCGCAGATCGCCCACGCCTTTGGCATGCGCTGCCTCTATTGGGATATCGAACGCTTTCCCCAGTTAGAGGCCGGCTATCACGTCGAATACGTCCCCTGGGATGAGATCTTCCGCCAGTCCGACGTGCTGAGCGTGCATTTGGCGCTCAACGAAAAGACCGAACGCATCGTCGGCAGGCGCGAGTTTGGGCTGATGAAGAACAGCGCGTTTTTGATCAACACGGCGCGCGGCAAGCTGGTCGACCCCGACGCGCTGCTCGAGGCGCTGCGCAGCCGGCGCATTGCCGGCGCAGGGCTGGATGTCTTCTATGAGGAGCCGCTGCCCGCCGACAGCCCGCTGCACGACCTGCATATGGACCCCCGCTACAACCTCGCGCTGACCGCACACACGGCCTGGCAGGGCCACTGGACCCATGTCCGTGACTCGCTGGAGATCTGGCACAACGTGCTGCGCGTGCTGCGCGGCGAACCGCTGCAACATCTCATCTCTGCCGAAATTGCCGGCGAAGTTTCCGGCGAAACCGCCGCCTAACCGTCTATCCACCGGCGGGCTGACCCGCGCTCCAGACTGGAGAACTTCCCATGCACCCTGCGCAGTTTGGTTTCTGTGTGCCCATCTTTGCCCACCCCGGCCCGCGCCTCTTCCGCACGCCGAACTATGCTCAACTCGACGCCGCCACCACACTGGAGATGGCGCGCGCCGCCGAAAGCCTGGGCTATGACTCGCTCTGGGTGGCCGACCATCTGATGCTCGGCAAGGACGAGGCAATCCTCGAAGGCTGGACAGTGCTGGCCGCGCTGGGCGGCAGCACGCAGCGCGTCAAACTAGGCATGATCCACCAGGGGCATTTCTTCCGCAACCCGGCGCTCGTCGCCAAAATGGCCGCCACGCTCGACCAGATCACGGGCGGGCGCTTCATCTACTTTGTCGACGCCGGCTATGGCAAGCGCGAACATGCCTGCTACGGGCTGTTCTATCCCGACAGCATGGAAGAGCGCATGACGTATGTGGTGGACGGGCTGGAGACCACCTTGGCGCTGTGGCAAAGCGCCGCGCCGGTCAGCCGCCAAGACCGGTTCTATGCGCTGCATGATGCGGTCTGCACCCCCAAACCCATACAGCAGCCCCACCCGCCGATCTGGTTTGGCGAAGCGCACCCGGCCATCCTGGCGGCCTGCGCCCGCTACGGGCAGGGGTGGAACACCGTGCCCGTAGGCTATGCCGAAGTGGCGCGGCGCGTTCAACTGCTAGACGATGCCTGCGCCGCGGCGGGGCGTTCGGCCGCCGAGCTGGAAAAGAGCCTGGAATCGCAGATCCTGATCGCGCCCGACCGCGATGGGCTGCGCGCCCAACTGCGCGCCATGCTCGACCTGGCCCGCGCCGCGGACGCCTCACCCGGCGAAGTCGACCCCGGCTTGGCCGCGTTTGTGGCAGGCGAAGCGGAGAATCTGCCCGCGCGTCTGGCCGAGACCTGGTTGGCGGGCACGCCCGACGAGGTCGCGGCGCAGGTGCAACGCTACCTGGATTTGGGCATCACCCATTTTCTGCTCTGGTTTATGGATGCCCCGGACCGGGCCGGGCTGGAACTGTTCGCGCGCGAGGTCGCGCCGCGCTTCCGAAGATAGTTCACCGCAAAGTCGCAAAGGGCGCAAAGGCCAGAGACGAAGTGGGGACGCTGTGCCGCGAGCCAAAAGGCTACGTCGACCAGTGTTACCTGGGTGAGATTTATGTCATACTGCCGCTGGAGAAAGATCACCCAGATCGCCGTGACCAGCCCAAAATTCAGACCCTTGAGCGCGGCATAGACGAAATATCTAGGAACATTAGCGGCAAATCCCGCGCTGTTGTGAGAAGCGGTCATCAAGCCGTGATCCGGTGCGGTGGGACGAAATCCGGTTGGCCGCGCGGTGATATGGATCAAGCAGCGCGCATCGTGTACAATACCCCCTATGCTGAACGGAGTAAAGCCGGACAAGCCGCTCGGAGAAAAGTCCCCCCAGGAGACCACGGTCGTCGTCGCCATGAGCGGCGGCGTAGATAGCTCGTTGGCCGCGGCGCTGCTGGTAGAACAGGGATACAACTGCATCGGCATCATGATGCGCCTCTGGGCCGAGATGCACCCCGGCGAAGGCT
>JADLFO010000192.1 GCA_020845455.1 Caldilineaceae bacterium | reverse complement strand
GGTTTGCTCTCGTCGATCGGCGGCGTGTTCTCGCCGATCGGCGCGTTGGACGAGGCAAAGACAAAACGCCCCACGCCCTGGTCGCGGCAGGCCAGCAGCAGGTTGAGCGTGCCCCCCACGTTGACGGCGTAGTCGTGCAGTGGGTCGTGGATCGAGTCGATGACCGTGGTGTGCGCCGCCAGATGCACCACACCGTCCATGCCCGCCACCGCCGCGTCCACCGCGGCGCGGTCGCGGATGTCGCCCACCATCAGTTCGACGTCAAGCCCATCCAGGGCCGCAGCGCTGCCCACGCTCAGGTCGTCGAGCACGCGCACACGATAGCCTTGCCCCAGCAGCATGGCGACCAGCGACGCGCCGATAAAGCCTGCGCCGCCGGTGACCAAAACGGCCTTCACGCTCATTTCCAGCGTACCCGCGGCAGGATCTTCTTGGCGTCGATGCGCTCCTGATAGGGCAAGATCTGCTCCAGCATCCCCGCCACGATGGCGTCGGTCATATAGGTGGGCTGCAAGCCCAACTCGAGCAGCCCCGAATGAACCGGGTTGTAGTAGTGCTCTTCCTTTTCCTTGCGCGGGTTGTCGATCGACTGCACCTGCACATCCAGCCCCAGCGCGTTGCCCACGCGCTGCACGCGCTCGGCCAACTCGTTGACTGAGAAAGTCTCGGTGAACTGGTTGAGGATGCGCAACTGCCCCTTGTCTGCCGGGTGGCTCATGGCGAGTTCGACGCACTGCAGCGTGTCGCGCAGGTTGAGATAGCCGCGCACCTGGCCGCCCTTGCCGTAGACCGTGAGCGGCACGCCAGCCACGGCCTGCACCAAGAAGCGGTTGACCACCGTGCCAAAGATGTCGTCATAGTGGAAGTTGGGCAGCAGCCGGCCATCCAGGTCGCTCTCGTCGGTAGAGAGGCCGTAGACCGGCCCCTGCATCAGGTCGGTGACGCGCAGCCCATAGGTGCGCACATAGAACCAGAGCAGGTCGGTATCCAGCACCTTGGTGGTGTGATAGAGGCTGCCGGCGGCGCGCGGGTAGAGGAAAGTCTCCTTGCGCCCCTTGTGTTCGACCTCGATCCAGCCCTCTTCGATGTCGATGTTGGGCGTGCCGTATTCGCCCATCGTCCCCAGCTTGACGATGTGGCAGTCGGGCGCATGTTGCAGCACCGCCCAGATCAGGTTGAGCGTGGCGTTGAGGTTGTTGTTAAGCGTCAGGCTCGCCTGTTCAAACCCGATCATCGAATAGGGCGCGGCGGGCTGCTCGGCGTAATGCACCACCGCTTCGGGCCGGAACTCCTGAAAGATGCGCTCGAGCGTGCGGTAATTGGCGACATCGCCGATATGCACGCCGATCTCGGCGTCGGAGGCGCTGCGAAAGATGGCGGCGCGGTCATGGAGGTTGGGGTTGGGCATCAACGCTTCAGACTGGGTCTGCTGGGCGAGGGTGCGGCGCAGATAGTTGTCGACGACATGGACGTCATGTCCCTTAGCCGCCAGCGCCATCGCCGTGGGCCAGCCCAGATAGCCGTCGCCCCCCAGGATCAAAACTCGCATGTTTCGCTGTCCTCCAGAAGGTGGTGGTCGATCAGATAGCGGCGCAGGGCTTCGCGTTCCAGCGCAGGTTCCAGCGCCGAGTTGTACGGGCGGTCGATGCCTTGGCGTCGCATGTTTGGATAGCAGTAATCAATATCCTCATAGACCGACTTAAAGGCCGGCAGCACGACAAAATAGGCGGGCAGTTCGACCGTGCGCCGCGTCTCCTCGTCGTTCATCAGCTCTTCGTAGAGCTTCTCGCCCGGTTTGCTGCCGATGACCTGGATCTCAATCTCGGCGGGTTTGTAGCCGTAGCGCGGGGCCAGTTCCTCAACCATGACCGCGGCCAGGTCGCTGATACGCGCCACCGGCATCTTGGTCACAAAGACCTCGCCGCCCTGCGCCAGAAAGGTAGACTCCATGACCAGCCGCACGGCCCCTTGCAGCGTCATGATAAAGCGCGTCATCGCCGGGTCGGTCAGGGTCAGCGGGCCGCCGTGCGCGATCTGGCGGCGGAAGAGCGGGATGACGGAGCCGCGTGAGCCGAGCACGTTGCCAAAGCGGGTCGAGGCGAAGATCGGGCCGTCACCCTGGCGGTGGGCATTGGCCGCGGTCATCAGCCGCTCGCCCATCAGTTTCGATGTGCCCATGACATTGGTTGGGTTGACGGCTTTGTCCGACGAGGTAAAGAGCACGCGCTCCACGCCCTGGGCGATGGCGGCGTCGACGATATTCTGCACGCCCAGGATGTTGGTCTGGATGGCGTCGCGCGGCGACTGCTCGCAGAGGATCACATGCTTGAGCGCGGCCGAATGCAGCACGATGTCGATGCCGTTCATGGCCTGGATCAGGCGGTCGCGGTCGCGCATGTCGCCCAGATAGAGTTGGACGTTGGGACAGTCTCGGTAGCTTTCGCGCAGGAAGAACAACTCGCTCTCGTTGTTGTCGATCCCCAGGATCTTGGCCGGGTCACGCCGGCTGACCTGGCGCAGCAGTTCGCCGCCGACCGTGCCGCAGACGCCGGTGATGAGGATGCGTTTGCCGGACCAGGGATTGGTGTCTGCCGTCATCGAAGTCCTTATCTGTGTTACATGCGTTTGGTACAGGTGAGCAAGCTGCGCTTGGTCGATTCGCAGCCGTCCTGCCGTCAACTGAGTGTACTGCTAGGGCTGCGATTCCACAAATATCTGCGCCTGCACATGAACTCACCTGCCTGCCGCCGGAGCCAGGTCCATTGCACCGTCTTGTGCTTATGTGGATGCGCGTGAGGGCCGGCCTGGTGGGCGATGCGGCGGAAGGCGGGCGTACCAGCGGGCGGGGCGAGGGCGGCGGACGAGGGCATCATGGGGCGGTCGGCTTGTGCGTGGAGGGCAGGGATGGCCGCGGCCATCCCTGCCCTGGTGCTGAGAAGGCGTCATATTTAGGG
>JADLFO010000191.1 GCA_020845455.1 Caldilineaceae bacterium | reverse complement strand
GACATCGTTGCTTACCCCTTTGCGGCGCAGCCTGCACGCTCTTCGACGTGAGGAGGAGGGCGCGCATCTGATGCTGTTGGCGCTGATGCTCACCGGGCTGTTGGGCTTTGCCGGGCTGGCCATCGACGGCAGCAATCTCTATTACCAGCAGCAGCGCATGCAGATCGCCGCCGACGCCGCCGCCTTGGGCGGCGCGCGCCAGTTGGGTCTCAACGCCAACCACGACACCGTTGACAGCACCATCCGCCATTTGGCGACCGAGAACTACGCCACTTCGGTCAACTGGACCCCGACCAACGGCGGCCGTGGGGTGCATGTGGAGGCGGCGCGCAACTTTGAAGCCTTCTTCGCCAAGATCTACGGCTATGACACCTTTACCGTCACCGCCCAATCAGAGGCTCAGTATGAACCGGTCACCGGCGTGGACCGGCTCTTCCCGCTGACGGTTGACTGCGACTGCGTGGACGACGGCCTTCCGATCCCGCCCATGGACGAACCGGGCGACGGAGACAACCCGGGCGGTGAAGAAGAGCCGCAAGGGTGCAGCAACCTCTACCCGATCGCCCTGTCCATTGACACGCTCCGCGGAAAAAGCGCGGGCAACGAACTGGGCGACATTTTCAACGGCGTTCAATCGGGCAACTTCGGCTGGTTGAGTTGGGAAGACACCAACAACACGCCCGACCTGATCGCACGGCTGACCCCGCCGGGCAACAGCCATCTCTACATCAACCCCGATGACCCTGACGACCATGTGGTCTCGATCGGCGACTGGGTGTCGGGCAGCCCCGGCGTTGCCAATGCCGGCGGCGTACGCTCTGCGCTGGATGTGCTCAAGACGATGGATATCATTGTGCCCGTCTGGGATCAGGCCACAGGCAACGGCAGCAATTCGCTCTATCGTGTCGCCAACTTTGCTAAGGTGCGCATCACCGACTACCGCCTGCCCAGCCAGAACCGCATTACGGCCACCTTCCTGGGATATGACGACACCTGCGGCGTGGGCGGTTCGGGCACAATCGACACGGGGCAGGCCGCCTATGAGGTCAAGCTCCAGAATAAAGTCGGCAACACCTGGAACTACCAGGTGCGTAAGATCTCCGGCAGTGACCTGAGCCATTGGAGCCTGGGCATCAGCACTTGTCTCGACAAAGTAGTGCGTATAGAGCCAAGCGGCGGCGCTTTGCAGGTGGACGGCATCCGTTGGACGACGGCCGAGGGGTTTGAGAGCGGTACGTTCTCCTTCACGCTTAACGGCAACTATCCGGCGGGCATGGTGGATGCCCAAGTGTTGGCCGGTTCGCAGGCTGGAACGGTGTCGATCCAAGGGCCGATCTGTGACGGCACCGGTGGCGGCGACCTATCTGCCGTGGGCGTATGTCTGTCCACGCTGGATTTTGAAGCTGACGATGCCGGCGCGTCGCTGTTGGCCGGACAGATCGTGGACAATGAATGGGCCTCTTGGGGCGTGGGTGTCACAACCTCCAGCCCCGCCAACCACCCCGCCATGATCTTTGACAGCGCCCACCCCACGGGCAACGACCCTGACCTGGGGTCGCCGCACCAGGACTTTGGCGGCCCTGGCCGGGGCATCGGCGGCGGCAGCGGTAAACCGGGAGAGAACAGGACACCCCAGGGCAAGGTGTTGATCGTGGCCGAGAGCAACAACCCCGCCATGCCCGACGATGCCGCCGGCGGCGGGACGCTGGTCTTCGCCTTTGACTACCCGGTGCGGATTGACGAGGTGCATATTCTTGACATCGACGACGCCGGCGCAGCCGGTACGGTCAAAGCCTACAGCGCCAAGAGCGCCGGAGATTTGGTCGCCACCGGCCGGATGTTGGGGTTAGGCGACAACAGCACGCAGGTGGTGGCGGTGGACGCGGCCGCAGCACAGCGGTTGGAAGTCAATCTGCCCAAGGGTGGCGCAGTCTCGGCGCTGGTTTCCTGCCGCAATCAGCAGACCGCCCACTATCGGCTTGGCGATCTGATTTGGTCCGACACCAACAGCAACGGGCTGCAAGACAGCGGCGAGCCGGGGATAGCCGGGGTGAACTTGGAACTCTATGCCTCCGGGCAGAGCAACCTGGTGGCGCAGACCATGACGAATATCAGCGGGAAATATCTCTTTCCGGATATTCCGCCAGGCAGCTATAGCGTGAAGGTAGCCCCTTCCAATTTTGGCGAAGGTGGGCCGCTGGCGGGGGCGCTCTACAGCCCTGCCAATGTCGGCGGGGGTGCGCCCGCAACGGCCACGCCGATCCCGCTGCCGACGGCTACTGCCACTGCCACGCCAACCAGCGCGCCGTCAAGCTGTCAGGTGAACTATCAAATTGCTTCACAATGGGGCAATGGCTTCAACGCCGACGTGACGCTCACCAACCAGAGCGCGTCCAATTGGAATGGATGGACGGTGAACTGGACATTCGCCGGAAACCAGACGATCACCAACATATGGAATGGAAAAAAGACGCAAACCGGGCAGCAGGTAGAGGTGCGGGATGCCGGTCATAACAAGAAAGTGAACGTGGGAGCCACCGTCAGCTTTGGCTTCCAAGCCTCCTACAGTGGCGCCAACGCCATCCCCGCCAGCTTTAGCGTAAACGGCCAGCCTTGTAGCGGTACAGCGGCTCCTACGGCCATGCCTACGGCGACCCCCACAGCCACCACGCCGCCCGCCGCCACGGCGACTCCGACCCCTACCGGCCAGCCAGGCGGCTCCGGCGCTGTCGCTGCCATGGTGTCGTGGATGAACCAGTATAACCTGGTCGTGCTCGACGATCTGCAGAGCTTTGGCGAAGTGGACTATCGCGCTTTTATCGGCGGCAATTTCACTAGTGGCAATTCAGCACAGTTCGGCGGCCATATGTCCGGCAGCACCGCCTGCACCGACCGCGTGCTGACGGTCGTCGGCAACATCGCCGCCGGCAATCCGTTGAACATGCAAAAGGGCAGCCTCGCCATCAAGGGGACGACCAACAACCGCGCCATTAACTATAACGGCGGTTCAGGGTGCGGCAAGATCACCGATTCGAGTTTGAGCGACGCCCAGATCACCGCCGATATGCAGGGGGCATCGGCGGCTCTGGCCGCTATTCCGGCCAATAACAACGTGCCGGCTCTGGATGCCGGCGGCAACCTCTACTTCCGCGTGACGACCAAGACGGCCGCCGGGTTAGCCGTGTTCAACGTGTCGGCGGGTGATGTCTTTAACCGCGGCAATATGATCGAGTTTGCCAACGATGCCGGCGCGACGACGATTTTGGTCAATGTGTCGGGCGCTTCGATCAACTGGACTCAGGGCAATATGGGCAACTTCATGACCTCCTACAGCCCGAATATTGCCAAGGTGATCTGGAATTTCCATCAACTGACCAGCTTCACCACCAACAGCAAACGCTTTGCGGGCGCGCTGCTTGCGCCCTATGCGGCGGTGAACGCCGGTTCGGGCAATCTGGAGGGGTCAACCGTCGTCAAGACGCTGGTCAGCGCAGGCGAGATCCATGATCCGGTCTTCTCGTTGAACAACATCCCGCCGCTGACCAGTGTGGCCCAGCCGACGCCGACCGCTGCACCGACTGTTGCCCCAACGGCAACCCCGACCGCAACGCCGGTCCCGACCAGCAACGATACGACCGACAGTGATTGTATCAGTTCGACCGGTCAGGCTCCGGCGGTAGTCAGCGGCGGTGATAACCTGACGGTGGACTGCGGCTTTATCTTGCCGCCCACCCCGACCCCAGGCGCATCGCCTACCCCGACTCCGGGCGCATCGCCTACCCCATCGGGTTCGCCGACGCCCACCGGCGAAGCGCCTGTCTGCTCCTTTAGCTGGCTGGACTGGGACGGCGTTACGTCTAGCTATCAGGAGTTGTACGATAACATGGCTGATACGCGGCGCAGCGGCACTTGGTATGTGGGCAATATAGTCCAGCCTGGCCCACCGGTCTCGCCCAATCTCTATACCGAAGCTGGACTGACAAATCTGGTGGGCAAGAAGGTACGGATTCCGCTCTCCGAGTATAACGGCAATGGCTATGCCATCTGCGGCTTTGTGGAAGTGAAGCTGCTGGACTACGCATTGCAGGATGAGGCGCGTTGGTTGAGCCTGGACTGGCTGATTTCGGTGATTCGCAGCGCTGAAAGCGACCCCGCCGGCCTCGACTTTGGGGCGCGCGATGTGCGCGTGCTGCGCTAGACGCGGTGCGTGGCCATGATCCCGTGGCACAGTGCGGGGAAGCGTCGCCTTCCCCGCACTGCGTCGATCCCAACCCCCTGTCAGCCCCGGCGATCAGAGGGACATTTGTCGTAGGCGCACACCGCGTTCGCTGCACCATTTTCCGACGGTCGCTCCGGCGCTTTGACCGATGGCGTCACAGACAAGGGCTGCTATGCTGCGAGCAGCGACACAAACCCTGTTCAGCCCATCTGCAAGGATACCGGCATCGGGAGGCAGATAGATAGGAAGACCTATGAAACACAGCGGCATGCTCTGGTGGATCGGTGCGTTTGTGCTGGCCGCGCTGGCCGGTCTCTTGACCTACGCCATGCTGTCGACCTCGCTGCCGGTCGAGGCGACCGGAAGGGTCAAAGAGAATACCACGCCGGTGATCGTGGCGGCAGCCAATATCCCCTTCCGCCGTTCGATCAGCGAAGCAGACTTGACCACGCGCAACCTGCCGGTGGACTCGGTGCCGCCCGGCGCAGCCGTGACCATGGACCAGGTGGTCGGCAAGATGTCGTCGGTTGACCTTTTTGCCAACGAGCCGATCTTGACCCAGCAACTGGTGACCCCCGATGTGGTGACGCAGCAGGTAGCGCTCTCGGTGCCCGGCGGCAAGATCGTGATTGCCGTGCCCACCGACTCCAAACTGATCTCGAACCGGCTGATCCGTCCCGGCGACCGTATCGACCTGATGGCGACCTTTGAGGTGGAAGTGACGCGCGGCACCAGCAAATCGCCCATGCCGGAGACGATCTCGATGCTGCAAGACCTGGAGATCCACGCCATCATCCTGCCCGGCACGACGGTGGAGGAGGGGCCGCAGGCCCTGGCCCAAGAGGAAGGCGGCGTCTTCCGCACCGCCGACGAGCAAGGGCAGTCGGTGCTGCTGGCCGTGGACCCACAGGACGCGCTGGCGATCCGCCATGTGCAGGACGTGGGCGGTTCGCTCGACCTGGCGCTGCGCCCCAAAGGCGATGAAAGCGTGGCTGAGACTGAGGTCGTGGACCAGTTCTATTTGGCCGACCGCTACGGGATCGACCTCAACCGCAACTAGCGTCCAATTTTGGCAGTCGCTACAAGCAATCGATGCAGGCAATTGACAAAGGTAATTGACGAAGGTAATCGACGTGGAACATCCACGAAGGATAAGGCAATGGATTCGCTGCTGCACCTTGCCATTGTGACCCAAGACCATTTCCGGGTGGAAGCCGTGGCGGCGGTGGCTGCCGGGCTGGGCTGGCGCGTGGTCAGCGGCGTGGGCCAGCCCCAGCCGGTAACCTGGCTGCGCCGCACATCCGCCGACCTGGTGATGGTCGACCTGGATGTGCCCAACGCCACCGCGCTGCTGCGCGAGATCGCCGCCACGCTGCCCCATCTGGCCGCGCTGGCGCTGGCCACGCCTCAACACCTGGTGGAGCTGCAGAACGCGCTGCAAGCGGGCGCGGCCAGCTTTGTGGCCTTTCCTATCGACGCCAACC
The DNA here is from genome assembly GCA_020845455.1 of Caldilineaceae bacterium. GTDB lineage: Bacteria > Chloroflexota > Anaerolineae > Caldilineales > Caldilineaceae > QEUY01. The sequence goes on along the minus strand of JADLFO010000191.1, from coordinate 7,999 downwards.
AGTTTGCGTCCACGGTGCAGCGTGTGCTGCAGGAAGCGCCCAAGCATCAGCGCCGTACCCGTCGCGGGCGCATAGCGGCGCTGGTGGGGCTGAAGGGGGGCGTGGGGCGCAGCACGCTGGCGGTGAATATGGCCGTGGCCTTGCGCCAGCGCGCGGATAGCGATGTGGTCTTGGTGGAGGCGCACCACGGGTTGAGCGACCTCTCGTTGATGCTCAACCTGCTGCCGCGCCACACGCTCGCCAGCCTGGCCCAAGAGGCCAATCTCGACGCCGATGTGCTGCAAGGGCATCTACAGCCTCATGCCTCCAAGATCAAGGTGCTGGCCGCGCCCAATGACCTGTCTCAACTGGTCGAGCTGCCCGTCGAAACCTGGCGGCTGATCCTCAGCCATTTGGCCGAGGCCGCGGCCTATGTCGTGGTCGACACGGCTGCGGTCGCCGACCCCGTCCTGTCCGAGGTGTTGACGCTGGCCGACGATATCATCGCAGTCACCGGCCCCGACCTGGCCGGTCTGCGCAGCACGGTGATGCTGCTCAAGAGTTTGGACGAAGAGAGCAATGTGCAGGGGCGCACGCATGTGGTGCTCAACCGGGCAGGCGTGCGCGGCGGTGTGGGGGGGCGCGCCGCCGCCGCCCAGGTCGGCGAGCCGCTGGCCGCGGCCATCCCCGACGACCCGGCGCTGGCGACCTTTGCGCTCAACCGCGGCGTGCCGCTGGTCTTGAGCCACCCGCGCGCCTTGGTCAGCCGCCAAATCCATCAACTGGCGGGCCGCGTCTTTGATCTCAAGGCGGCTCCCCTGCCCCAGACGCAGCCCGAACGATCCTGGCTGCCCTTTGGCAAGCGCCGCGCGGCCAAGGCCGTCGAGGCGGGTGCGTAAGAGAGAATACGGCAATGGAACTCAGCTTGATCATCCTGCTCGGTCTGCTCGGTGGATGGGCGGTGAATGTGCTGGCCGATGCGCTGCCCACGTCGCGGCCCGTGCGCGCCGTCTGGGCCGCGACCTGGCAGGCCTGGCGTCCCGGCCGCCAACCCGTCCATGTCTGGCGGCGGCGCGCCGTGTTGATGGTGGCCGCTCTGCCGGTCTGGCTGGCGGTGCATACAGCCGGTTGGAGCGCGCAGGCCGCGGTGTTGGCGCTCTATGCCTGGTTCTTTCTGGCCGTCGCCGTGATCGACCTGGAGCATCGCAAGGTGCTCAACCGCATGATCGGGCCGGCGCTGCTGGTGATGCTCGGCGTCAGCTTCTGGCTGGGGCGGCCCACGCCTGCATCGGCGCTGTTAGGCGCGCTGGCGGGCTTTGGCTTCTTTCTGCTGGTGGCGCTGCTGCGTCGCGGCGGCATGGGCATGGGCGATGTCAAGCTTGCCGGCGTGATCGGGCTGGCGACCGGGCTGGGCGGCGTGCTGGTGGCGCTGGCCGTCGGCATTCTGGCCGGCGGGGTGGCGGCGCTGGCGCTGCTTGGCGTCACCCGGTTCGACCGCCGCGCTACCATGGCCTATGCCCCGTATCTGGTGGTGGGAGCGTGGACCGCGCTCTTTTGGGGCGAACGCCTTTGGGCCTGGTACGCAGACTATCTGCTGCGGCTGGCGGCGTAAGCCGGCGGGCAACCTCTGAGGAAGGGCGACGACGATGGAGTGGATCGGGATCATCTCACTGTTAGTCGTGGCGGCGGTCTATGCGGCCATGGTGGGCTTCTATCGCTGGCTGGGCTGGACGCGCGACGTGGAGCGGCGCATGGCCGAATCGCTCGCACCCGTGGCCGCCGAGACATCGGGCCGCGGCGCGCTGGCCGACCGGTTGAATAAACGCCTGGCGCACATGACCTTTGCCGAGCGCATCGAACGCCAACTGGTCGCCGCCGACAGCAGCCTATCCGTGGGCGAGTTCTTGCTCCTGCGCATCGGCACGACGCTCGGCGCGTTTGTGTTGGGCTGGATGATCTCCGGCATGCCGGTGAGCGGGCTGGCGCTCTCGATCATCGGCTGGATCATCCCCGGCATCAGTTTGCGCCGCAAACAGGCGAAGCGCGCCAAGGCCTTTGCCAACCAACTGCCCGACATGCTGACCATGTTGATCGGCTCGCTGCGCGCCGGCTATGGTCTGCTCTACGCCGTGGCGGTGATCGAAAAGGAGATGCCCGAACCGATGGCGAGCGAGTTTGGCCGCGTCGTCAAGGAGACCGCGCTCGGCTACAGCATCGGCGACGCGCTCGACCATCTGGTCGACCGCGTGCAGAATGACGACCTGGCGCTGGTGGTGACTGCCGTGCATATCCAAAACGAAGTCGGCGGCAGCTTGGCCGACGTGCTGGAGATCATCTCCAAGACCATCCGTGAACGCATCCAACTCAAGGGGCAGATCCGCGCCATCACCTCGCAGCAGCGCATGACCGGGTCGGTGCTGACCGGTATGCCCTTCCTGGTGGCGATTGTGCTGATGGTGATCAACCCTGAATACATGATGGGCATCTTCCAGCCGGGCTGGATCCTGGCGATCCCGATCGGCGCGACCATCATGGTGATCTTTGGCAATATTGTGATGCGCCGCGTCACGGCTATCGATGTGTAACTTGTTGACAGGAGACGACCTATGCTTCCTACCCCTGTCCTGATCGCCCTGTTGACGGCGGGCTGTGTGGCGCTGGTGATGGCGGCGCTACGCGTCTCGGCGCAGCGCGGTAAGATGGCGTCGGTGGCTGCGGGCGTGACGCGCAGCAATACGCCCGACCTGCGCCAGATGAAACTGCGCCGTCCGTTGAGCGAGCGCGTGCTGCGCCCGCTGCTGCGCCGGCTTTATGGTGTGGGGCGCAGGTTCACCCCGGCGCGCAGCATTGCCCAAGTCCAGCAAAACTTGATCATTGCCGGGCTGCCGGGCGGTTTGACGGTGACCGACTTTTTGGGGCTGCGCTTTCTGGCCGGGGCCAGCCTGGGCGCGACGCTCTTTACGCTGATGATCGTGCGCCAGCCCGGCCCCATGGCGGTGAGCGTTGCGCTGGGCGCGTTTCTGGCCGGCCTCTACCTGCCCAACATGTGGCTCAAAAGCAAGGTGCAGGCGCGCCGGAAGGCGATTGGCCGCGCCCTGCCCGACATGCTCGACATGATGTCGATCTGCGTGGACGCCGGGTTGGGCTTTGAAGCCGCCATCCAGAAGGTGGCCTACCAGTCGAACAATGAGCTTGCCTTGGAGATGCGCCGCGTGATCAGCGAGATCCGTGTGGGCGTGTCGCGCGCCGATGCGTTGCGTCACCTGGCCGAGCGCACCCAGGTCCCCGACGTGGCCGGCTTTGTGGCAGTGCTGGTGCAGTCCGACAAACTAGGTGTTGCCATCCGCAATGTGCTGGCGACCCAGTCGGTGCAGATGCGTGTGCAGCGCCGCCAGCGCGCCGAGGAGGAAGCGGGCAAAGCGCCGATCAAGATGCTGATCCCGCTGGTGTTGTTTGTCTTCCCGGCCCTGTTCGCCGTGCTGCTGGGGCCGGCGGTTCCCCGCTTGATGGATGCGTTCTAGGGCGTCATCCTACCACGTTTGATGCAGGAGGCGTTATGACATTCCCGGCGCGCGATGCGCTCTTCGACTCCACGCCCGGCGGCGAACTGCGCCCCGCCCCCCGCGGCGCAGGAGATGGGGGCGAACCGCTCTTTCCGGCCCTTGCGCCGCCCGCCCCGCCAAACGGCGTCGAATATCCTGTGGCGGCGCAGCCGACCCGGGCTGTGGGGGTGGCTCCGGCGGGGATGGCCTTCCTGCATGACCCGCGCTTCCGCGCCGCGCAACAGGCGATGCAGTTTGGGGCCTGGCCGCAGGTGGTCGAAAAGCTGCGCGGCCTGCGCGCCGATGTCCCCGCCGGCTGTCCTGAGGGGGAGATGCTCGACGCGCTGTTGGGGGAGGCCACGCTCAAGGCCGGCCTCATGCTGCAGTGGACGGGCAAGATCAAGGGCCGGCGCTTGACCGTGGGCCAAGCCTGGCTGCTGCGCCGGTCGCTGCCCTTCTTCTTGGTGTTGGCGCTGTTTCTCAGCGGCGCGATCTTCTATCAGAATCTGATCGCCCCCTCGCGCCAGGTGGTGGCGATGGCACGCGCCAATCAGTCGCTGGTGGACGAGGCGACGGGGTTGTTGCAGGCGGGCAACTACGAGGAAGCCAGGGCGATCTATGCCGGCGTGCTGGCGCGCGACCCCGGATTTTTGCCCGCCCGCCAGGGCATGGAGGAGGCGCGGCGGCAGATGAACATGGCGGTTACCTATGACATCGCGCGCCAGGTCGCCGACGCAGGCAACGTACCGCGCGCCCTCAGGCTGTTGACCGCCATCCAGCGCGCCTCCCCCGCCTTTCGCGATGTCGACGCGCAGGTCGTGCGGCTGCAAGGGTTGATGCAGGTGGGCCGGCTCTTTGCTGCGGCGGAGAAGTCTTTTGCCCAACACCGCTGGTTGGAAGCCGTGCGCGGCTATGAGCAGGTGGCGGCGCCGGCCGCCGATTACCAGCCTGAAACGCTGGCGCTGCATCTCAACGAAGCCTATCTCTATGCCGGGCAAGAGCTATTGACGCGCGCACCGGCGGAGGGGGCAGGTCCCCCCGAAGCGCGCGCCTATCTGCGCAAGGCGCAGAGCGCAGGCGTGCAGCCGGAGGTCGCCGCGGCCGCGCTGGACCGGCTGGACAGCTATTTCAAGGGCGAGCGCGCCGTCAAGAACGGCGATCTACTCGACGCCGTCAACCTGTGGCGCGGGCTATATGACGAGAATCCCGCCTTTCTGGGCGGCGCATTGGCCGAACAGCTCTACCGTCTCTATCTGACCTTGGGCGATACCGCCGCCGCGGGCGGGTCGCCCGACTATGCGCGTGAACTCTATCAGTTGGCCGCAGGGTTGAGTGTGGCCGACCCCGGCGAGGCGCAGGCGCGCTTGGCAGGCACGCCCGCCGCCACCCCCACCCCAGAGCCGACCCCCATCCCGCAGCCGGCGGTCTATGTCGCGCCGGTCGAGCCGGCCGTGCCGCCGCCCACCCCGGAACCGACGCCTACCCCTGCGCCCAGCTTCCAGGGCTGGATCGCGTTTCGCACCAACCGCAACGGCGCTGAAGAGATCTTCGTCATGCAGCCCGACGGCAGCAATGCCCAGCCCGCGCCGGAGACGATCCGCAGCCGGTTCAATCTGCTCTATGAAAAGGAGCAGTGGTCGCCGGACGGCAGCCGCCATATCTTTGTGCAGAGCATTGAAGGGCGCAGCGACGCCAATATCTTTATGGCCGCCGCCGATGGGCAGGGGCTGATCTCGCTTACCCCCTTTAACGAGGACGAGTATGACCCGGTCTGGTCGCCCGATGGGCAGACCATCGCTTTTGTGAGCAACCACACCTATAACGACGAGATCTGGGTCATGGCAGCGGGCGGCGGCGACCCGCGCCAACTGACCTGGAACGAATGGGAATGGGATAAGCACCCCGCCTGGTCGCCCGACAGCCGGCAGTTGGCCTTTTACAGCAACCGCGGGGGCCGCCGCCAGGTCTGGGTCATGGGCAGCGACGGTTCGGGGCAGCGCAACATCAGCAACAACCCCTACGAGGATTGGGACCCGGTCTGGCTTAAGTAGAAAGGACGTCTGGATGGCACTCTTCCGCAACCGCTCCACGCCGCCTGCCGCCAATGGCAGCGCCGCGCGCGCGCCCGCGCCGGTCGCGACCCCCGCCCTACCTGCGCTCCAGCCTGCCGCCGCGCCCGCACCGGCGACGGTGAATGTGGTGGGCTATACCCCGCCGCCCGGCTTCGAGAAGGTGCGCGGCGAGGTGCAGCAGTATCTGGTCAACGAGATCAAATCGGTGACCGATACGCCGGAGATTGACGAACTCAAGCGCATCGCCGAGCCGATCTTTACCAAGGCGCTGGCCGACGCCAACCTGGTCGTGAGCCGCGTTGAGCGTGAGCAGATGATGGGGCTGATCATGGCCGACATCCTCGGCTATGGGCCGATCCAGCCGCTGCTCGACCGCGACGATATCAGCGAAGTGATGGTCAACGGGCCAAGCCAGGTCTTTATCGAGCAAAAGGGCAAGCTCACCCTGACCGACGTCAAGTTTGTGGACAACAGCCATGTGCTGCGTGTGATCGAGCGCATCGTCGCGCCGTTGGGCCGGCGCATCGACGAAGCCTCGCCCATGGTGGATGCGCGCCTGCCCGACGGCTCGCGCGTCAACGCCATCATCCCGCCCTTGGCGTTGGTGGGGCCGTGCATCACCATCCGCAAGTTCAAAAAAGACCCGCTCAAGGTGGATGACCTGATCCGCTTCGGGTCGATGACGCCGGAATTCGGCCAGTTCCTCAAAGCGTCGGTGCATGCCGCGCTCAACATCATCATCAGCGGCGGCACCGGTTCGGGCAAGACGACCTTGCTCAACGTGCTTTCCAGCTTTATCCCTCTCGACGAGCGCATCCTCACCATCGAGGACGCCGCCGAATTGCAGCTTCAACAGCCGCACGTCGTGCGGCTGGAATCTCGGCCCGCCAACATCGAAGGCAAGGGGCGCATCGGCATCCGCGAACTGGTGGTCAACTCGCTGCGTATGCGTCCCGACCGTGTGGTGGTGGGCGAATGTCGCAGCGGCGAAACCCTAGACATGCTCCAGGCCATGAACACCGGTCATGACGGCTCGCTGACCACCGTCCACTCCAACGGGGCGCGCGATACGCTCAACCGCATCGAGACGATGGTGTTGATGGCCGGGATGGATCTGCCGCTGCGCGCCATCCGCCAGCAGGTTGCATCGGCCATTGACCTGATCGTGCATCAAGAACGGCTGCGCGACGGCAGCCGCAAGGTGGTGCAGTGCTCCGAGGTCCTGGGCATGGAAGGCGACACGATCGTGATGCAAGACATCTTCCGCTTTGAGCAGACCGGCATCGACGAGAACGGCAAGATTCTGGGCGAACTGCGCCCCACCGGGCTGCGCCCACGCGTCAACGAACGCATTGAGCAGTCGGGCATCCATCTGCCGCCGAGCATCTTCGGGCTGAAGGATGTCGGCGCGTGGTATGACTCGTCTAACTAACGTGAGTTCGACGTAAGGATTAGCAAACAAGAACGGGCAACAAGGCGTCGTCGGGACGGATATTCAGGCTGGGTTTGGTAGGACGCCAGGAGTAGGCAATGAGCCCTGCGACCAGGTTGCCGAAGAAGTTCCAGAGACTGCGATGGCGGGTATGTTCAATCTGCGAGATGTTCTTGAGTTGGTCGATGACGCTTTCCAGAATCGCCCGCTTACGCAAGAGTAGCTTGTCGAGTAGCGGCATGAGTTTGTTCTTCATGTTGCGCCGCACTTTGGTGATCAACTGCACGTTCTGCTCGAAGAGGGTCGCAAAGAGAGCCTGAGCGAGATACCCCTTGTCGGCGAAGAGCTTGCCCCACAACCGCTTGACCAACTCCGGCACGGGGCTGCGGTCGTCTGTGTTGCCTGGAGTCAGACAGCAGGCGAGCAACTCGCCACAGTCGTTGACGACCAGGTGGAGCTTAAAGCCGTAGAACCAGCCGACGCTGCTTTTGCCGCGAGTGGCCTCTTCAGCAAAGACGCGGTGAGCCTGGATGCGTCGGTTGTGGCAGACGGCGAGCGGGGTCGAATCAATGAACGAAATCCCGGTGCAGCGACCATAGCGATGGCGCAGATAGGCACACAAGGGTAGCAACGCCTCTCGCTGCAATCGACAAAGCGCGTGTAGCTCACCCGGTGCGGAAACTCGCTGCGCAGATGCTCACAGACATGTTCCAGGTAAAACTGCTTGAAGTTACGATAGCCTTGCCGATGAAACAACACCACAATCGTCATCACTTCGCTCAAGTGCATCGTCGTCGCTCGCTGTCGCCGGCGTACCGTCAACTGCTGGGCCGCCATGCGCGGCTCAAAATGGCGGCAGAAATCGTCAATCTCACAAAACAACGCTACAATGTCCATCCGAGAATCCTTTCTGGTGGGTAGGTTGGTCGCTCTTCCCATCTTACCAGACTGGATTCTCTTTTTCGTTCAGCTTT
>JADLFO010000190.1 GCA_020845455.1 Caldilineaceae bacterium | reverse complement strand
GGCGACGGCCTGCGGCGCGGCGTTGTCCGCCAGGCGCGTGCCCGCGCCCGTGCCGGTGACGCCGCCGTCAAACACGGTGGCGCGCACGATGCGCTGGTTGGCGGTGTCGGCGGCGTAGAGTTCGCCGCGCGCGTCGACGGCCACGCCGGTGGGCGTAAATGGGTTCGCCAAGGCCGGCACATAGGTGTGCGTCCAGTGGACGAGATGCGCGCCGCTGCCGGCGTCGAGCCGCTGCACGCGCGTGTTGCCCTGCTCGGCGGCATAGAGGAAGTTGTTTTTCAGGTCGACGGCAATGGCCTGCGGCGTGTTGAACTCGCCCGCGCCGTTACCGCTGCCGCCGCCCGCCTTTTCCCAGGTCACGTCATGCACAAAGCCCGGCCCGCCGGGGTCGGGACGCCAGCGCGAGACGCGATGCAGGGCGCGGTCACAGACAAAGATGCGCCCGCTGCGGTCGGCGGCGACGCCCACCGGCTCGGTGAACTGGTCGGGCGCGTTGCCCGCTGCGCCAAACTTAGCGCGGAAGGCGAGCGCCGCGATCTGAAAGGTACTGGCGCGCTGCGACAGGTTCGCCTCGGCGGCCACGTTGACAGTCAGCACCTGCACCCGCTGGTTGGCGGTGTCGGCGACGACGAGCAACTCCTCGCCGCCCACGGCGCGGGTGGGCACAACCGCCAGCCCGCGCGGGCTGTCGAACTGGCCGTCGGCGTTGCCATGGGCGCCGAAGTCGCTCGTATGGGTATAGATGCCGTCGCTCCCGTCGAGCCAGTTGGGCCGGAAAACGGCGATACGGTGGTTGCCGGTGTCGGCCACAAAGAGGTTGCGGAACTGGTCGAGCGCCAGCCCGCCGGGGTTGTTGAGCGGCGAGGCGGTATGCTCGATCGTCTCGCAAAGCGTGCCGTCGGGATAGAAACGGCGCACGGCGTTGCCGTCGATCACAAAGACAAAGCCGTGCGGGTCGACGGCGATGGGGCCGACCTGGGCGAAGCTGCCGCCGCCCAGGGTCCCGACCGGCGCTTCGGGCGGGTCGATCCAGGCGCGCGGGCCGCTGGGCAGCCCGTCACGCGCCGCGGGCGTCGTCGGCCAGACGTTGAAATAGGGATACTGATCTTTGCTGCCGATGGCAATCGTCTTGGCAGACTGCGGGTCATAGGCAAAGCCCTTGAGCGTATCGTCGGGGTTGAGGAAATCGATAAAGAGAAAGGTGTCATAGTCGGCCAGATAGACGCGCACGGTGTCGGCGGGGAGCGCCAGCGGGTTGCGCAGCCCCGACGGGTGAAAGTCGGTGTAGGAGACGCGCAGCGCGGCGGGCAGCCCGTAGACCAGTTCCAACACCTTGTTGGGGTCGGCGTGCTCGGTAATGCGCGGCAGGCGGCGCTTGACGTCGTGCTGCGTCACCCATTCGTCGGGCAGGCTGATCTGCTTGTCGGCGGGCGCGCCCGCGGGCAGTTTGCGGTCCGCCGAGGCCAGTTCCAGCGTAAAAAACGGGTTGAGGCTGTTCTCTTCGTCCTCTGCGAAGGTGATGGCAACGGTGGCGCTGCCGTCTGCGCCGCTCTTGTCGTTGCCGCTGGAGAGATTGGGGTTATAGAACCAGCCGTCATGCTCCACCAGCATGGTGGCGTTGGGGACAGGGATCTCTTTCTCCTGGGCGGGGTCAAAGGTCACCACGCGCACATGGATCGATTTGGTCACATCGGCCATAAGAACGAACCCTTTTGAGCGATATCCCTAGAGCGAGATTCCGGCGCTCACGCTGGCGCTGCCGCTCAGGACTTGCTGCCCGGCGGTCAACATCTGGTCAAAGGCGTTTTCGACTTCGCCCAGGCCGGCAAAGAACTCGGCTTCCAACTCGTCCAGCTTGTCGATCAGCGGCGAGAGGATGATCGTGAAGTCGATGCCGTCGAGGATGCCCTGCACTGCCACCCAGGCTTGGTCCAGCGGGTCGGCCAGGGTGGCGCGCAAGCTGAGGCTGCTCACCAACGCCTGCACCGCGGCCAGCGTCGTGCTCAACCCGGCCAGCAGCACAGAGGGCCGCGTGGCTGCGACCACGTCCGCGACCTCCTGATGGAGCGCGTCGAGGTCGGCAAAGACACGGCGCGGGTCGAGCGCGGCGGCCAGCGCCTGCACATCGTCCAGGGCGCGGTTGAGATCGGCGGCCAGGAAGTCGATGCGCAGGCTGTTGACGATCTCCTGCGCCTGGGTCATGGTCGTCTTGAGTTGGTTGAGGCTGTCGCTCAGGTCCAGCCCGGCGACGATGGCGAGCACGCTCTCATAGGTGGCGTCGAGTTCGCCCGCGATCTCTTCGGGGCGAATCGGCAGCAGCTTGGCTTTGATCGCCTCAAAACGGGCGTCCAGATCGGTGAGAAAGCGCGTCGGGTCGGCCAGACGCATCACGCGCTTGAACTTCTCCGGGTCCATCAGTTCGCGGGCGAAGGGCGGCAGCATCGAGAGCAACCGCTCGCGCAGCCGTTCATAGAGGTCGGCCAGGTCATCGCCCAGGTCGACATTGGTCTTCAGCCCTTCGAGCGCGACGATGATGGCGTTGAAGCCGCGCGCCAGGTCGTCCAAGAGTTCGTCGGGGTCGAGGAAGGCGGCGAGTTCGATCTTGGCTTCGACGCCGCCGGCCTGCACCGCGGCGGTGAGGTCGAAATGCTTGGCCTTGACCTGGGCGAAACGGGCGGCGAAATTGGCGGCGCGCAGCACGCCCAGCACCTTGTCGATCTGTGCCTGGATGGACTTCGTCAACTCGTCGGGGCGCAGCCGATCCAGGATAGCGAGCGGGGCCTGGAAGAGCGCAAAAAGGGCGTCGATGGCTTGCTGCTGAATGCCCTCCATCAGCGAGAGCAGCGGCGCGGCCAGGTCGGCAATGGGCGCAAAGACAATGGACGGCTTGAAACGGTCGAGTTCGCTTTCGATGCGGCCAAAATCTTCGATCAGCGGCGCCAGCAGCGTCGAAGGGCGGATGGCGGCGAGGTCGTCCTGCACCTTGGCGATAGCGGCCAGCAAATCGTCTACCCAACTGGTGATGTCGATGGCCAGCACACGGCCCTTGAGCGCATCCAACTGCGCGGTCAGAGGAGCGAGCAGGGCCGCGGGGTCGAGTTCTTCAAAGACCAACATAAAGGTCTGGAAGAGATCGGCCACAGGCTGGAGCAGGGTCGAGGGGCGCAACTGCGCCAGCGGGTTCTGCAAAAACTGGGTGTGCAGTTGGTCGAGCGGCTGGAGCAGGCTTGCCACGTCGAGGCTGGAAATGGCCTGCTCGATCACGTCAAAGGCGGCGAGCAGGGCGTCGAGCAGTTGCGCCGGGTTGAGCGCGTCGAGAATGCCGATAGCCTGCTCGTAGCGCTGCTGGAGCGCCTGCAGGGCCGCTTCGGGCAGGGCCTTCACCCCGTCAAACTGCTCTTTGAGCGGCGCGCTGATCTCGACGGTAAAGTCGATCGAGACGATCACGTCGAGCGCCGTGGCGAGCGCGGCGCGCAGAATATCGTTGAGCGAGGAGGGGTCGATCTCGCGGATCTTGGCGGTATTCTCCTCGATCACTTGCAGCACCGGGTCGACGACCACGCCGAAATCGATGGGGCCAAGCTGGTCAAGGATGCCCTGCACCTGCCCGCGCAGTTGTTCCACCAGGTCAGGGACGTTGAGGCCCTGCAGGAAGGTGACAAACTGGTTGATGCCGTCCACGGCCTGGGTGCGGACGGCTGCGACCGTGTTTTGCACCGGGACGAGCAGCCCGTTGATCTGCTGCAAAAACTGGTCAAGCGTGCCCTGGAAGTCGTCCAGCGTGCCGGCCAGGCTGGGCGCATCGGGGTTGGCCGGGTCGCCGCCGATGGCGATGCGCGCCCGGTTGAAGAGCGCACGCAGGTCTTGCTCGAAATTGAACTGGAAGGAGCCGTCGCCCTGGAATTCACCGACCTTGGCGGCCAAGCCGCGCATCTGGTCGAGCAGACCGTCGAAAAAGGCCTGAATCTGAGTGAGCAGGTCGGTGACGCCCTGCTGCAAGCGATCCACAGCGGCGGTAACGGTGGCAAGCTGCGTCTGCAAGAAGTCGCCGACGCCGGACAGGTTGGCTTGCTCCAAGGTAGTGCGCGTCTGTTCAAAAAAACCCAGGATATCGGTTCGGATAAAGTCCAGGTCAATGCCTTCGATGGCGCTGTCGATGCGGTCGAGCAGCGCGTTGTAGGGGCCGTCGATCTGCTGCGCCTCGGCCACGGGGGTGGCGAGCGCATCGTCAAACAGGCTTTGCAGATAGGCGGAGAGCGCGTTGGGCTGAAAGATTTTGGCGCTGACGATGCGCTCGATCACGGCCAGCACGGCGCGCAGCTTCTCCTTCAGGTCTTGCATAAAGTCGACCACGGCGACACCGGCGTCGCGGAAGGCGGGCCAGCCGGCGTCGACCTGCACGATCACCTCGCCGTAGGCGTTGAGCGCGCCGTCGAGCGCGCCGGTCAGTTCGGCCACCAGGTCGGCGGACAGCGCGTTGCCGGGAAAATCGTCGAGAAAGGCGATCAGCCGCGCCGCGCCCGTAAAGCCCAGCCGGTCGAGCGTGTTGGTTAAGGTCTGCTCCACGACCTCCACGGCCAGCGCCGCCGGGTCGGGGGCGGACTGCGCCGCTTCGATGATCGGCAGCAGTGTTTCCTGCATGGCGGCCAGCGACTCGATCCAACTGCGGATCGTCTGCGCCTCCGGCCCATCCAGGCTGCCCAACACGCTCAGGATCTGGTCGAGCAGGGCGGCGACCACGCCGGTACGGTTTTCGGGCACGCCGCTGGAGATGGATTGAATGGTCGTGAGCGTCTGCTGCAGCGTCGAGATGAAGTCGGCGTTGAGGCCGCTGTCCACCGCCTGAAGCCTGCCGGCGAAATCGTCGAGCGCAGCGCTGGGCGATGTCTGGGCGGCAGCGCGCAGTGAATCAAAGAGGCCGGTGAGGTCGCCGAGCGCAGGCCCCAGGTCAAAGTCCAAGACGCCGCTGACCTCGCCGCTAAAGACGGCTTTGAAACCGGCGACCTGCTGCACCGGCGAATCGGCGGACAGATGGGCCGCGCCGGCCAACCCCGTGCCCGGGCCGCCGTCCTCCGGCGACGCCCCCAAGAGGTCGTTGATGCCGCCTAGCGCGGTTTGCAGCGTTTCGATGTTGAGAAAGAGCGAACCTTCCGCCATCGCAGTTATCCTTCCCCCGTCCCGAAAATATCGGTCAGGGGAGACAAGATGCTGCCAAGGTCAGCCGTGGCCGTGGTGATGCCGTCCAGAGCGCTGCTCAGTGGTTCAGTCGGGTCGCCAAAGTCGGGGATGTTGCCCAGGGCGTCCAGCACGTCGAGCGCGCCGGTCACCGAATCGAGCAGCGAGGTCGCCTGGTCGAGCAGGCTCGTATCCAGCCCGCCGAGCGGGTCGGGCGGCGGCGGCGGGGGTGGGCTTTCGCGCAGCACGATACGGTAGTCGGTCTGGTCGGGGGTGAGGCCGTTTTCGGCAAAGCGCAGGTCTTCGACGATCACATACTGCACTTCGGTGGCGGTGAGGATATCGGCCACAAAGGTGACCGGCTCGCCGGCGTTGAACTTCTCGCGCACCGCCTGCAAAAACTCGTCGCGCGGCTCGTCGCCATAGAGGCTGCCGGTGATGACCAGCCGCAGCGGGGCGCGGTTGAGGTCTTGATAGAGGCTGCCCACGCGGCCGGGGATCGCAAACTCGACAAAGACGCGGCGCTCGGCGCTGTCCAGCGCGCCGATGCGCGGGATCTGCCAGTCGCCCAGCATCGGTTTGATCTTCATGGCAGGTTGGCTCCATGCCGCCGCGCCTGTTCGAGCAGGGCCTCGTTGACCAGATCGGCCAGCAGGTCGGCGTCGAGGGGCATCGTAAAGGGCGAGGCGAGCGGCGCGGGCTGCGGCCAGGGCATATCCGGCGTGACCGGCTGGGACGCGGGCAGCGCAGGCGTGCCCGGCGCGGCGGGCCGGAACGGCGCAGGCTGAACGCCGCTGTCCACAAACGAAAGCGCAGCCTCAGATGTGGCAGTGAGCGCGGAGGATGGTAGGCTCTCGGCACGCCAGGGTACAGACGCCCCTGTGGGGTGGTGCGGCGCGCCGGCAGACGGCAGCGGCGCGGCAGTAGACGCGCGTGCATAGAGCGCATCGGTGAGCATGACAAGCAGACGCAGCCCCGCGGCCGCCATCCTATCTGACCCACCCAAGTCAGACCCGCTCACATCATTGGCCGTGACACCGGCCGCGGAGTCCGGGCGGGGAGCAACAGCCGGAGGCGCATCGACCAGCGAACCGGCCAGGTTGGGCCTGGGCTGCGCTGCGTCCGCAGCCGCAGGTGCGAGGTCGCCGGCCCGCAGTAGGCGCGCCCCAGGGAGATCGGGTGCGGGCGTCTCGGCAGGGCGAGATGTTCTCACGGCGCGCGCCGCAGCAGAGGTTTCCGCCGGCTTGCCGCGCACCGGCAGGACGATCCCAGCGGCGGCTGCGCCGGTCTGCGCCGGGGCCGGCGCGTCGAGCGAGCGAGCGCCCGTCGGCGGCGCGGCATTTAGGGGCGCAGGTGATTCCGTTTGTAGATCGGCGGGCGAAATCGACGGCGTCAAAGGCCCCTGCTGCGGGCGACTATGCAGTGCGGGCGGTGCAGCGCCGCCCGCAGCAGGGGCCGCGGCGAAGGGCGACGGTCCGGCTCCCTCCGGCGTCTGCAGCCCGGTAAAGGGCGAATCCAGCGTCGCCGCGCTGGGCAGCGCCGGCGCGATCAGGCGCGCGCACCAGGCGTCGAGCGCGTCCAGTTCGGCCAGAAGGCCGTGGGTAGGTTGGGTAAACCGCGCCAGCAGGCGGCGAAATGGAGCTGTGCGCTGCGCCCAGGGGCTGGGCTGTGGGTTGGCAGAAATCGGCACAGAAATAGACATAGGTCAACCGATCGGCGACAAGCTAGGCAAGCAGCCCGACTAGCATCCCGGCAAGAGGCACGGGCTAGGCGCGTTCTTGTTCGTGCAACATTTGCAGATGCAGCAGGATTTGGCCCAGCGTCAGGCTGCCCACTTCCTGGGGCGTCCAGCCGAAGGCCTGCGCCAGCAGAAAGGCGGCGCGCGCCAGCGGCGCTTCCACGGCTTGATCTAACTCCTGTGGCGGCAGCGTGATCCCGCTGATATGGTTGACCTGGTCCAAAAGAAATTGGACCAGCCCGGCGTGCATGGCCGCGACCTGCGCCACGCTTAACTTGGGTTCGACCAGCGCCTGCTGCACCATTAGCGTCGCCGCCAGGCCGTCCTTTTCTTTGGCGGCGCGGGCGATCATCTGCATGTCGCCGACAGTCAGCGGGCGCAGACGCACCGTCAGCGCGTCGGCGGGGCCATCCTGTGCGCCGTCGCCGGGGGGCGTCTGCCCGTTGAGGCTGGGGCGCAAGAGCCGGCGCGGCACGGTCACCACAAAGGTGAGCCGGCTGCCGGCCAGCAGATCTTCGGCGCTGAGCATTATCCGGCATCCTCCACCGTGAGATGCAGCGCCTGAAAGCCGACCGCTTCCATGACGAAATCGTCTTCGGGCAGGTTATAGACCCAGTTTTCGATCTTGACGCCGTGCAGGGTCAGGGTGTTGGTCTGGCCGGGCAGCGCCGGGTTCGCCAGCAGCAGGGTGATGTTGAAGGCGGGTTGGGTCCAACTGGCGGCGGGGCGGCTGGCGGCGGCCTCGCCGAGCAGCAGCTTGAGCAGCGCGCCGTTGATATAGGCGCGGCCGATCGTGCCGCGGATATGCACGTTGCCGGGGCGCAGTTCGGTGGCGTAGCGCTGGCCGACCTCATGATAGGCGTGGACGTCCGACTGCACCTCGACACGCACATCGTGGACGCGGCCGACGCTGATCAGTTCATAAGCGTCCAGCACCGCCTGGGCCTGTTCGCCTTCGGCCCCTTCGGGCGTCGAAAGGGTAATGGAGCCGTCGGCCCCAGTGTATACGCTTGTGCTTGGCATACTGTGCTCTCCTGAAGATTGACCGGAAAGGGTTCACCGCAAAGTCGCAAAGGGTGCAAAGGTTCAGAGTGAGTTTGCTCACCTGTGGCTATTGCAGCGTCAGGGTGACGGCGATGAAGTCGATGCTGAAGGTGGGTTTGAGAATGGCGTTGACGATGGCGCGGCCCGCGATCTCGTCGTCGCGCGTGGCGGTGACCTCCAGCGCATATTCGGTGAGCGCCTCATCCTGCACCATGGTCGTGAGAAAACCGTCGATCGCGCCCTGCAGAGCCTTGCGCACGCGCTGGTTGTTGAGCCGCCCGATGAAGGGGTTGCTCACCTGGCGGATGCCCGCCTTGCCGAAATCGACGATGCGCCGCGTGGTCACCTGTTTGAACGGCCCGTTGGATGCCATTTCGGTGGTGACGCCGCGCACGACGCGCACGCCCAAGCGTTCCTCCAGCACCAGCACGCCGCCGTTGATCAGGTCTTTGAGGTCGCTGTAGCTGAAACGCTGCGCCAGCTTGGTGACGCCGGCCAACTGTTTGTTGGTAGGGCTAGATTGCGGCGAGAGGGTGCTCAACAGCCCGGCCACGGCGGCGGCAGTGTAGCGGCCGTTGAGGTCGACCTCGGCCTTGGCGGCGCTGTCAAAGGCGTGGACGCCAGGCGCGCAGACGATGAAACGGTCGTTGGCCGAGACCTGGGCGGTGATGGCGGCCACGGTCGCGGCATCGGAGCCGGCCACCGCCATCAGGTCTTTGCTGTTGTTCTCGGCGTTTTCGATGATCGGCCCCAGCACGGTTAAGGCGGTGGCGGTCGCCAGTTCGGGCGCAATCAGGATGTTGACGTCATCCTTGACCAGTTCATTAAAGGCCGCGGTATAGGCGGCTTGGTCAGGCGGGTCGTCGTTGGCGCCAACCAAGTCCAGGGCGCGGGCATAGACGGTGCGTGCGCCGTTGTTAAAAAGAACCTCCAGGGCTCGCACCAAGTTGAGCTTGCCCGCGCCGTCAGCATAGGCGTCGTACGCGCCGAGGACGGCCTGCGCCGTGGCGTAGTCGGAAAAGCTAAAGGTCGTATTGTAGTCGATGGGCGTGGTTGTATTGCGCGCCGTGCCGACGATGCCGATGTTGCCGGTCGAGATCCCCCCCGCACTGATCAGCCCCTCTGCACGCACCCGGATATAGGTGCCGGGAATGACAAATTCGGCTACATTGAATGTTTCGGCCACTGACCCACCTCCCTGTGTCGAATATGCCTGTGTCGAATATGC
>JADLFO010000189.1 GCA_020845455.1 Caldilineaceae bacterium | reverse complement strand
CGGCTGTCCCTGTCGTCCGGACGACAGGGACAGCCGCCGCGCGTGCCTGCTTACGAACGGGCGCTACGAAAGCGCCTCTCGATATCCCTCTTCTCTCTGGGCTTCTCTCTGATCCTTGCGTTCTTTGCGCCCTCTGCGGTGAAATCTCTCTTCCTACCGCTTGTAGGCCGTGATCGACGCGCTGGCGAAGCGGCCCACCAGTTGTTCGACCACCGCCGACGACAGCGAATCCACCACCTGGTCGATCTCCTGGCCCAGGTCTTCACGCCGGTAGTGATGGCGCAGGTCGATCTCGATACCCTCAAAACCCGCCTCGGCCAGCAGCGCCCGATACTGCGTGACCGTCAACGCCCCGGCGATGCACCCGGCCCAACTCAGCGCCGTGCGCACCTGGCCCTCGGTCACCGGCAGATCCTCCCAAGCGCCGTCGATCACAATATCGGAGACGGCCAGCCGCCCACCGCGGCGCAGCACGCGAAAGGCCTCATGCAGCGTCTGCCCCTTGTCGGGCGACAAGTTGATCACACAGTTCGACAGGATCACGTCGACGCTCGCATCGGCCAGCGGCAGATCTTCGATATGCCCCTTGCGGAACTCCACGTTGGCAGCGCCGGCCTTGGCGGCGTTACGCCGCGCCAGCGCCAGCATGTCGTCGGTCATATCCACGCCATAGACAAATCCGCCGGGGCCGACCTGGCGCGCCGCCAGAAAAACATCCAGCCCGCCGCCCGACCCCAGGTCAACCACCACCTCGCCCGGCTTGAGCGCGGCGATGGCGGTGGGGTTGCCGCAGCCGAGCGAAAAATTGGCGACCTCTTGCGGCAGCCCGGCCACATCGCCGGCATCATAGAGATCGACCTTGGCGTCGTTGACATCCCCGCCGCAACAGTCGGGAGCGCAACAACTTGTCTGGGTGCGGGCGCGCGCGCCGTAATACTCTTGGACCGACTGATGGATCGTCGCGGGGTCCAACCGTTCCTCTGATACGTTCGTAGTCACGTCTGAATTCCTTTCAAGTAAAAGTATGCCGATACGACAGAAACCCCTGCGCGCTAGAGATCCAGCAACATCGCCTGCGCGCTCTGGGGACAAGCAGAGACGAATTCCACCGACTGCTGCACAGCGGGCGCAACCGCCGCCCGGCTGACAGGCCGGAACCCCAACCCGGCGAAAAAGTCCGGCGCGGTTTCGGTGAGCAGATAGACTTGGCGCACGCCGTGGGCGCGGGCGAGGTCGAGCGCCGCGGCGGTGAGATGCCGCCCGATGCCCTGCCCGCGCCGCGGCTGCGCGACCGCCACCGAACGCAGCAGCGCCGCCGTGCCGTACAGTTCCAGCGCGGCGCTGCCCACCACGCGCTCCGCCTGCAACGCCACCAGCGTGGCCGCCCAATGGCCGGCCAGCCCGTCTGCGGGAAGCCCGCTCTGCGCCAGAAGCGCCAGCACGTCGCCAAACTGCGCCGGTGTAACCCGCTCGAACCGCACGGTTGCTGCGCCTGCCTGCATAGATGCCATCCTTAAATCGATAAACTTCAATATGTCAGGCACAAAAAAACGCGCCTAGCTGCCGCCCGCCAGCGCAGCCAAGACCGTCTGCACCTGCGCCAAGGCTTCGGGCCGCGGGGTGTAATAGACCCACACCCCGCGCGGCTGGGCGTCGATCAGCCCTGCCTGGCGCAGCACCTTGAGATGGTGCGAGATCGTCGGCTGCGACAGGTCGAACTGCCCCTCCACATCGCAGACGCAGACCTGCCCCCCCAACCGGCTGAGGATCTCCATGATCTGCAACCGCACCGGATGGGCCAACGCCTTGAGTGTGGCGGCCATCTGCTCGGCCTCCGCCATGCTCCAGCGCAGCCCCGGCTGCGGCCCGCAGCAGCCCATGCCGCCGGCGGACTCTGCGCGGGGGGCCACTTCGATCAAGGGCTGCATGTCAAGTATTTCGTTTGCTGCGGTGTTCGTCGTACCCATGGCGCAGAGCATACATGATAAATTGAAGTTTGTCAATATTGAATTTTATCAATCTATTGGCGGCTAAAAGGGCCGGCGCGTGCTATGCGCCGGCCCTGAAAGGTATTCCGTCCCAAGCCTACACCAAGTCTATCAAAGCTCAGCGCGGCTGATCAGCCCGACAACACCGGCGGCTAGGCGACACGCTCCAAGAAGCGCACGTCGTTGTCATAGAAGTAGCGGATGTCGTCGATGCCCCGTTTGAGGATCGCCTGGCGCTCGATGCCCATGCCAAAGGCCCACCCGCTGAAGACCGCCGGGTCATAGCCGCCGTTTTGCAGCACCACCGGATGCACCATGCCTGCGCCCATGATCTCCAACCAGCCGGTATATTTGCACATACGGCAGCCCTGCCCGCCGCACAGCACGCAGTCCACGTCCACCTCCACGCTGGGTTCGGTGAACGGGAAATAGGACTTGCGGAAGCGAATCTTGCGCCCCTCGCCGTACATCTCGTTAAAGAACTTGAGCAGCACGCCCTTCAGGTCGCTGAAGGTGATGTTATGGCCGACGGCCAGCCCTTCGACTTGATAGAACATCATCTCGGCGCGGGCGGTCACGTCCTCGTTGCGCCAGCACTTGCCGGGCAGCACCACGCGGATCGGCTCCGGCGCATATTCGCGCATCGCCCGAATCTGGCCGGGGCTGGTGTGCGTGCGCAGGATCACATCCGGATTGGTGGTGAAGAAGGTGTCCTGCATCTCGCGCGCCGGGTGACCGGGTGCGAAGTTGAGCAGCCCGAAGTTCATCTCGTCGGTCTCCACCTCGGGCGCGTCATAGACGTAGAAGCCCATCCGCTGGAAGATGCCGACGATCTCGCGGCCCGCCGTGGTGGTCGGGTGATAGCGCCCGGTCAGCGGGCGGCGGCCCGGCAGGGTCACGTCGATGCCTTCGGCGCTGAGCGCGGCGGTCATCTCGTCGTGGGCAGTAGCGGCCTGGCGTTCTTCCAGCGCCTGTTCCAGCGCCAGCTTGATCTCGTTGGCGCGCTTGCCCACCGCGGGGCGTTCCTCGCGCGGCAGTTGGCCCAGCCCGGTCAAGAGCGTTGTCAGCTTGCCCTTACGGCCCAAATAGTCGCCATGCCAAGCGCGCGTCTCGTCGGTGGTCTGGGTCTGCGCCAGCGCCGCCAATGCGCCGGTGTGTAGCTCCTCTAATTGGGTCACCAACTCACTCATCTTGCGTACCTTCTCTTACCTAGGTCCGAGTATAGATGCCCATTATATCACATCATGAAAAGGCAGCGGGCAGTGGGGCCCAGAGGCAAAGCGTGCAGATGAACGCTTATGCTCTGCTGTCCCGTTCTTCTCCGACCTTTGCGCCCTTTGCGACTTTGCGGTGAACCCCCTGCCCCCACTGCCTACTGCCCACTGCAGGCGTGCCGAACAGCGTGTCGCCGTGCAGCGCGTCCAGCCGGACGGGGGTAATGGTATTGTGCAGCGCCGCGTCCACCGGCGCTTCCAACGCCACACGCAGATAGTTATCCGTAAACCCGCTCCACACCTGCAGCAGCTGCCCGTCTGCGCCGGTGACGACAGCCTCGCCGCGCGGCCATTCCCACAACACCGGGCGGCAGTCGCCCACAAAGCCCTGACGCACGCTGCGCCCCGTGCGCTCGACCACGGCGGCCAACGCCTGCGCCCGCACCTTCTTGACCGCACTGGGCACTTGCCCCCCAAACGCGGCCGCGGCGGTGCCGGCGCGTGCGCTGAAGGGGAAAATATGCGCGTGGGCAAAGTTCATCTCTTCGACAAAGGCGGCCCCTGCCACAAAATCCGCCTCGCTCTCGCCGGGGAAGCCTACGATCAGGTCGGTGGTCAACACCAGGTCAGGGATGGCGGCGCGCGCCTCTTCCACCAGGTGACGGAAGCTCGCCACGGTACAGCGCCGCGCCATGCGCCGCAGTTGCACGTCTGTCCCGGCCTGCAGCGGCAGATGCAGATGCGGGCAGAGCCGGTCGGGCCGGCGCTGCCACAGGTCAAAAAAACCCTCGGCCAGTTCCCACGGCTCCAGACTGCTGAGACGCAGCCGGGAGATGTCGGTTTCGGTCAGAAGCGTCGCCACCAACTGCTTGAGATCGCCGGCTGCCGCGCCGTCCAGATCGCGGCCATAGCTGCCCAGATGCACGCCGGTCAGCACCGCTTCTTGGATGCCCGCGGCGGCGTGCGCCTGCACCTCGGCCACGATCTCGGCCAGGGGGCGGCTGCGGCTCGCGCCGCGCGCCAACGTCACGACGCAAAAGGTACAGCGGTTGTCACAGCCATCCTGCACCTTGATAAAGGCGCGCGTGCGCGCCTGCCTGGTCGGGTCTTCCGGCTCCTCAAAAGGCGTGCCGTCGGGCTGCATCCGCGCCAGGTCCGCCGGGTCGTCCAGCTCTGCGCTCCACGGCTCCAGCAGCAGATGGAGCAGGTCTTTGCGCTGGTTGTCCGCCACCAGCGCCACGCCGGGCAGCGCCGCGGCCGTCTCTGGTTCAAGCGTGACCCAACAGCCGGTGACGGCCAAGCGCGCGTCCGGGTTGGCGCGGTGCAGGGTGCGGATGCGCCGGCGGCTGGTCTTGCTCGCCTCACCCGTCACGGCGCAACTGTTAAAGACCACCACCTGCGCCTGTTCGGGCGCGGCCACCACCTGATGCCCCGCCCCGCGCAGCCGCCGGGCCAGGGTCTCCATCTCGCTGTAGTTGAGGCGGCAGCCGATCTGATCAAGGAAGATTCGCATGGTAGGGAATTTAACCGCAAAGAACGCAAAGAACGCAAAGATCCGAGTACAAAGAACCGTAGCGGCTGACGATTCACTGCCTAGTTCAGCCTTTCTCTGCGGCGTATGATAGACTGCACAACCATGCTTCGACCATCGCTGCGCCGCCATCTACTGGTCTTGTTGCTCTATACGCTGCTGGCGTTGGCATTGAGTTGGCCGCTGGCGCGCCACCTGACGACGCATGTGCCCGGCATCGCCCAGTGGGCCTTTGACGAATCCACCTTTCTGTGGAACATCTGGTATTTCAAACACGCCCTGGTCGATACCCTGAGCAGCCCGCTGCACAGCGACCTGATCTGGTATCCGCTGGGCATAGACCTGATCCTCTACACCTATAACTATTTCCATGCGCTGCTGGCGCAGCCCTTGATGCTGGCCGCCAACCTGCCCTTGGGCAGCAACATCGCCCTGCTCATCAGCACCGTTCTCAGCGGCTATGGGGTCTTTTTGCTGGTGCGCCACCTGCTAGGCCGCGGCTGGGCGGGCGGGGTGGGGCGCACGCTCCCCCCCGGCGCGGCGATGCTGGCCGCGTTTGGCGCAGGGCTGGTCTATGCCTTTGGCAGCAACCGCGCCATCTATGCCATGCTCGGCCACTATGACATGGTGACGACGCAGTGGATCCCGTTCTATGCGCTGGCGCTGCTGCGCAGCCTGGACGGCAGCCTGGCTCCCGCGCGGCGGCGGCAGGCGGCGCTGTGGGCGGGTCTGTTTATGGCGCTCACCGGCCTGGCCGAGATGATCACCGCGCTCTTTCTGGCGATCTTCACGGCGATCGTGCTAGTCCTGGTCCTAGCGGCAAAGCTGCGTCGTGGGCGCCTCGGCGTGCATGACGGTCGCGACCCCTGCGGCGTGCCGATGGCCGGCTGGACCGAACTGGGCACGGCGCTGCTGCTGGCGATGGGTACGGCCTTTGTCGTCTGGTCGCCGGCGCTGCTGCCCATCCTCGGCCAGTTCCTCAGCGACGACTTTTCGCTGCGCGGCTGGGGTGAGGCCATCCCCCTCAGCGTCGACCTGATGGGCTTCTTCAAACCCACCGTGCTGCACCCGCTCTTTGGCGGCGATGTGGCGGCGGAGCTGCGCCGCGTCCAACTGCGCGCCCTGGAGCAAGGCGTCACCGGCTTGCGCGACGTCAACACCGTCTTTGTGGGCTGGGCGACGGCGGCGCTGGCGTTGCTGGCGTGGATTGCATATCGCCGCCGGGTGCGTATCTGGGCATGGACCGCGCTGGTCTTTGGCATTTTTTCTCTCGGCCCCTTTTTACAGATCAACGGGCGCTATCGCTTTGATCTGGACGGCGTGGAGGCGACCTTTCCGCTGCCCTTTGCGCTGCTGCACTATCTGCCCATCATCAAGGCCAACCGCGCGCCCAACCGCAACAGCGTGCTGCTGATGCTGGCGCTGGCCGTGCTGGTCGGCTATGCGCTGGCCTGGCTGCTCCAGCGCCGCGGAGTGGGCACGCCGCAGTCACTTTGGCAGCGGCCCCAAAGCCGGCTGGCCGCGGGGCTGTGCGGGCTGATCCTCCTTGAACATCTGGCCCTGCCGCTCCCGCTCTCCGGCGCGCGCGTGCCCGCGGTCTACACGCAGATCGCCGCCGACCCCGACCCCGTCAGCGTGATGCATCTGCCATTGGGCTGGCGCAACAGCTTTGGTGTCTTTGGCGCAGAGCGCACGCAGTTACAGTATTATCAGACGGTGCATGGCAAACCCATGCTGGGCGGCAACATTAGCCGCGCCCCGGACTTCAAGCTGGACTATTTCAAGCGCATCCCGCTCTTTCAAGTGCTGGACGATATCCAGGCCGGGCGCGACCCCGACCCAGCGGCGCTGGCCCAAGCGCAGGCGCAGGCCGGCGACTTACTCTATCTCTACAACACGCGCTATCTGCTGCTTATGCCGCCCATTCCCCAACGCTATCCCTATGCCGATACCTGGCAAGCCGCCTGGGAATTCGCCAAAACAACGCTGCCCCTGGAGCCGGAGCCATTCTGGACAGGGAAGGGCATCGAGGCCTATCGCGTGGTGCAGCCGGCGGGCAGCGACCATTTCACACTCGACCTGGGCGCGCCCGGCAGCTTCCCCTATCGCGGCGAAGGCTGGGACGCAGCCGAGACCGATGCGCCCTATGACACCAGCGCCATCTGGGCCACGGGCGCATCCAGCCGCGTCTTTGTGCCGCTGCGCCAGGTGGACCCCGCTGCGACCTATCAGGTCAGCATCCGCGTTCATCCTTTCGCCTATCCCAACGGCCCGCAGCAGCGCGTGGCGCTGGTCGTCAACGGCACGGCGTTTGCCGAACAGCCGTTGTCCGCGCCCTGGCAGGAAGCAACCTGGCTGGATGTGCGCTGGGACGTGCCGGGGAGCCTGCTTGTCGACGGGCTGAACCGGCTGGAACTGCGCTGGGCGCAGCAGGCCGTCCCGCGCGCCGTCCTGGGCGGGACGCGCGCCATCGGCAGCACCGGCGTGCAACTGCCCATCGACGCCGACCTCAAGGCCTTTGCCGACGGGGCGTTTATGGCGCTCTTCGACGAGGACGGCAACCAGATCGAGGCGTCGGCGGGCCGCCGCGGGGTCAACGTGACGGTGCTGGACGCCGCGACAGGTGCGGTGGAGGACAAGACGGGGTTTGATACGGCGACCAATGTCTACGAGAGCGAGGCGCTGGCGCAACACCTGACGGCGATCTCGCCGGGAGCCGTCGTGCTGGTCGCCAGTTCAGGGGATGCCGCAGCGCATCTCACGCCCGCGGCAGTAGAGGGGCTGCGCGGCTTAGGGGCCGATGTCACCGTCGAGAGCCTGCAGGGGCAGGCCTTCGCCATCGTCGGCGTACAGGGGGCCGCGCCGGGCAGCGCGGCGCAAAGCATCGCGCCCGGCGAAGCGTTTCTGAGCATCAGCCTCAACCGAGACCGCCGCCCGCTCGCCGCCGCCGTCGACTGGGTGGAAGTGGGAAGATAGGGAGTAGGCAGTGGGGACAGAGAGGGATGAGGGGCCAGGGGCTAGATGTTGGGGCAGAGTTCGGCGCACGCGCGCCGGTCTCTGCCCCTATTCCCCAACGCCTATTCCCTTCTCCTTTGCGCTTTCTGCGCCTTTGCGGTAGAAATTCTCAAATCTCTCCCAAGGAAGGGAGCGGGTACGCAGGCGCAGGAGGGTGTACATCGCCTTGTAGATTTCAGTTTTGCTGATCTTGCTGCTGCCCTGGGTGCGGTTGACAAAGGTGATGGGGACCTCGCCGATGCGGAAACCCGCCTCTTGGCAGAGAAAGGCCATCTCGATCAGAAAGCTGTAGCCGCCGCTGAAGATCGTCTCCAGCGGGATGGTCTCCAGCACAGTGCGGCGATAGCAGCGAAAGCCCGCCGTGCAGTCGCGCGTGGCGACGCCCAAAAAGAGATAGGCGGCGCGGTTGGCGACAAAACTGGTCAGCTTGCGCAGCCGCGGCCAGCCGACCACGCTGCCCCCCGGCACATAGCGGCTGCCCACCACCATATCGTCGCCGCCCTGCGCCTTGGCCAAGAGCGCGGGCACATCGGCGGGGTTATGGCTGAAGTCGGCGTCCATCGTACAGAGATAGGCATAGCCGCGCGCCAGGCCATAGGCAAAGCCCGCCTTATAGGCAGTGCCCAGCCCCAGCTTGCCGCTGCGGTGCAGCACGGCGACCCCGGCATCGCGGGCCGCCAGGTCGTCGGCCAGTGCGCCGGTGCCGTCGGGCGAAT
>JADLFO010000188.1 GCA_020845455.1 Caldilineaceae bacterium | reverse complement strand
TTGGTATCCACCACCTGCACCACGGTCGCCGGGGAGTGGGTCAGCAGGATGTCGCGCGTCACCCGTTCGTCATCCGAAAACGGCACAATGCTCTGGATGCCGGGGGTATCGATCACAGGGCGCGGCGTGCCGTTGTGGTGCAGCATGCCCACGGCCACTTCGATGGTCGTACCGGGGTAGTTGGAGACCGCGGCATAGCGCCCGGTCAGCGCGCCAAACAGCACCGACTTGCCTACGTTGGGGTTACCCACCAATACTACCGGCGCCTGGCCGGGACACAGGGTGGACGAAGCACAACGATGACATTCCACGGCGGCGGCTCCTCCTCACACAGGTCGGTACTCCAGTACCGCCAGGATAGACGAGCCGCCGCATATCGACCAGGGACATTCTGCCCTTCGCCCCGTGTCAACTGTCCTAAAGGGGAGTTAAAGGCGGTTAAGTGAAAAAAGGAGGGTTCTTTACGACCTCTGCGCTATATCTTCTCGGCTCTCGGCATAGGCCTCGGCAAAACCGGGCAGGGCGCGGTCGATCATCCCGTCGCCGGCCGTGAGCGAGATGCGGAAATAGCCGGGCATTTCGCAGACACTGCCGGGCAGCGTCAAGATATCATGCTCGCCCAGCAGATCGCAGAAAGCGATGTCATCCTCCCAGGGTGATTTCACCAGCAGATAGAACGTCCCCTCCGGCACATGCAGCGCATAGCCCGCCGCGCGCAGCCCCGCGA
This sequence comes from Caldilineaceae bacterium, assembly GCA_020845455.1. Taxonomy (GTDB): domain Bacteria; phylum Chloroflexota; class Anaerolineae; order Caldilineales; family Caldilineaceae; genus QEUY01. The sequence goes on along the minus strand of JADLFO010000188.1, from coordinate 4,626 downwards.
CCATGCGGTCACGCTTGGCCTGGAGATGCGCCAGGTCGAGGGTGATCTCCTCCAGTTCGGGCAGCGCATATTGCAGCACGTTGTTGGGAAAGGCATAGCCCACCATGGTCTGCGCGGCAAAGATCGCCTGGCCGATCTCGGCGCGGCCCGGCAGATCGGGGGGCAGCGCGATATAGCCGATGCGCTGGCCGGGCGTCAGCAGCGTCTTGCCATAGGTGTAAATGATCAGGCTGTGGGAATAGAACTGCGTCGGGCTGCGATAGCTGCGCCCGTCGAAGAGGATACGGTGATAGGCTTCGTCGGAGAGCAGATAGATCGGGCGGCCATGCTGCGCGCCCGCCTGGCTCAGGATATCGCCCAGCGCAGTAAGCGTGGCGGGCGAATAGACCTTGCCGGTGGGGTTGTGCGGCGAATTGACGATGATCGCCCGTGTGCGCGGGGTGATGGCCTGGGCGATGGCATCTAGGTCTAGGTCCAGCGTAGCGCGGTCGATCTGGACGCGCACAGGCGTGCCGCCATAGGCGACGATCATTGCCTCATAGAAAAACCAGGGCGGCGAGATGTAGATCACCTCGTCGCCGGGGTCGATCAACGCCATGAGGCAGACGGCCAGCCCGGCAAAGGCTCCGTTGGTCATCGAGATATCTTCCGGCGCAAAAGGCTGCCCGCGCCGCACGCTGAGCGCCGCCGCCACCGCGGCCTGTGCGCTCGCCATGCTTTGGTTATAGGCAAACCAATCTTTGTGCTGCGGCACAGTCCAAGTTTGGAGCGACTGGACAAACGCGGGGAGCGGCATCTCTTGGGGGTTGCCAAAGACGAAATCGGCCATGCCAGGCTTGTCGACCAGCCGCACATAGGCGGAGTCGGAAAGAAAGTTGATGAATGGCGTCAAGGCGCGCGCGATCTGATCCATCCGTCGCGTGGCGAAGGATTGCGTCATACGGTCTCCTTGGGTTGCACAATGCCTGCAAACAAATCGGTCTCGACCTGCCGCCCGCCGTTGACCAGACTGTAGGCGCGGTAGAGCGTTTGGATCCCCATCAGGCGGCGGTGCTGGTCGACCGGGACGGCGGCCATAGCCTCCAGCATATCGCGCACCTGGGTTTCGTGACAGCGGATCGCCTCCCACACCTGCTCCCAATAGGCCCCGGCGTCGATGCGCGTGGTGATCATCCAATCCTCCCAGCCCACCATGCGGCGCATTTCGCCGTCGATCTCCATGCCGATGTCGCCGTCGAACATTTCACGAAAGGCCTCGACTGCCGCCTTAGAATCCACCAAATAATAGAGCTTGGCCAGCCGGTGCGGCGGACTGCCGCCGGGCACGCTATAGCGGCTGTCGGCGGCGCAGACGGCGGCGGCCTGGGTAAACTGCGAGATGGCGATATGGTCGGGGTGACCATAGGCGCCGTCGGGGCCAAAGGTCACCACCACCTGGGGCCGGATACGGCGCAGGTGATGGACCAACTCACCCACGATCCGGTCGGGGCCGGCCTGGTCCAGCTCGCCGTCCATATAGTCAAGCAGCACCACCTCATGCACGCCCAGGACGGCGCAGGCAGCGCGCAGTTCGCCTGCGCGAATACGGCCCAAACCTTCCAGTCCGGGATAGCCGGGCCGGTCGGCGGGCCAGCCGCGCTGGCCCGCCGTAGCGCAGATCACGCTGGTCTCCACGCCTTCGGCGGCGTATTTGGCGAGCAGCGGGCCTGTGCCGAGCGTTTCGTCGTCGGGATGGGCAAAGATGCACATCAAGCGCAGCGGCTCCATGCAACACTCCTTGTCGAATCGGGGATAAACGGCGGCGATCTCCGGGGAGTAGGAGACCGTCAGGGGACACTTGAGCGATTGTAGCGCAAGTTTGGGAGCGTTTCAACCAGTTGATCTCTGTCAAATGTCTATCATGTTGGCGGCAGCGAGGCATAGATCAGCCGGTAGCTGTGGGCGCGGCTGGGGGCGATGGCCCCGCTTGCAATGGCCGCTCGGACGGCGCAGCCCGGCTCGTTGAGATGCGTGCAGTCGCGGAAACAACAGTGGGCTGCTACTTCTGCCATTTCGGGGAAATAGGCGATCAGTTGCGGGCGCGTTAGCCCGCTGAGGCCAAATTCGCGGATGCCGGGCGTATCCACCACCCAGGTCTGCGCGTCTAGCCGCAGCAGGGTGGCTTGGGTCGTCGTGTGGCGGCCTTCGCCGCTGTGTTCGCTGACCACGCCGACGCGCAAGTTGAGGCCCGGCTGCACCGCCGAGAGCAGCGACGACTTGCCCACGCCGGACAACCCCGCCAACACCGTGGTGCGATTATGCAGGGCTGCGGCCAGATCATCGATGCCGTCGCCCGTCTGCGCGCTAGTAAAGATACAGCAAATGCCCAAGTCGCGATAGGTCTGTAAGCCGCGTTCGCAGTCGGCGCGCTCCGCCGCCAGATCGATCTTGTTGACGCAGATCAGCGCCGGGAGTTGGTTGCGCGCCGCGGTCACCAGATAGCGGTCGATCAATTCAAACCAGATCACCGGGTCGCGCCAGGAGGCGACGATCAGCAGTTGGTCGGCATTGGCGACGACCACCTGCTGCAAGTGAGGAAGAAAGACATCGGGCCGCGCCAACAGGCTGTGACGGGGCAGCACTTGTTCGATAACACCTTGTTCCGCACCGTCCCGGCGTACAAGCGCCCGGTCGCCCACGGCTACAACATTGGTAAAGCCCGATTCCCGCCCCTGAAGTACGCCGCGTATCGTACACAGCAGGGTTTCGTCACCGATCAGGACGCGGCAAAGACCGCTGGCGATCTCGCTCACCCACCCCTCATGCAGCCCAACATCAGCTTCAATAGAGGCCGCCCTATCACCGTTCGGCGCTGAATTCAGCGTCGCGGCGGGCGCTGTGGTGCGGGCAAACGCGGCGCGCTCCAATGCCCGCCGGCGATCGCCTTCGTCGAGCGGCATGATGCGCTCGAAAGAAACTCCAGCGCCGTCATCCCATGCATCATCCCATTCGTCGAGCAGCGCCGCATCGCGTGCCAGGGCGGCCCAGTCCCTGCGCCGCGGTCCCTTGGGCTGCTGATTCCGTTTGAACTTCTTGCGTTCGGCCTGGATAGACTTGTGGCGCGCGCGCTTTTCCTGACCTTTACGAAATCTATCGGGGTCAAGATCAGCCTTGCGTATCGGACGATCTGCTTTCGCCATCTAATAAGTCTCCTTGATAGCTCAGTTCTACATTGCATCCGTGTACGCCAACCGGGCATGGCTGGACGCAGACCTGCCGACCACAGGCGCGCAACAGCCACGGAGCAAGCTACCCCCGTGGCTGTTGGCGGCGCACATGACGGCCTGTTCGGGCCGCGAGCGCGCAGGCGGGAACTAAAAAGCCACGGGGCAAGATGCACCCGTGGCTCAAGGAGCAGAAGGCTGACCGCTAGCGATCAGAAGGCAGGCGCATCTTGAAATAAACCACGCAGACTTCGACAGGGCTATATAGAGTCATGGGACACGCCTCCTTTCTCGGACAAGTACAGAATGGATGATCGTCAACACGCATCAGCTGTGCGCCGATTCCTGGCGAGAGCATACAGCATCGGGCAGGCCATGTCAATAGCTACGAAAGATTTTTCATGTACCCTCGGTTACCAGGCTTCGACCGGGTTCTCCAACACGCCCAGCCCTTCGATCTCGCCGCGGATGATGTCGCCGGGGTTGAGCCGCACCTTCTTGGCGTGGCCCACGCCCGCCGGCGTGCCGGTGCTGATCAGGTCGCCGGGATGGAGAGTGACAAACTGCGAGATAAAGGCGATCGCCTCCGCCGGGGAAAAGATCATCTGTCCGGTGTTGGCGTCCTGCTGCAGCGTGCCGTTGTGCCACAGCTTCATCGCCAGCCGGTCGGGATGGGGCACTTCATCTTTGAGCGTGATCCAAGGCCCCATCGGGCCAAAGGTGTCCAGCCACTTGCCCACCAGCCAATCAAAGTAGTAGTCGCCCTGCTGCTGGGGCAGGTCTTGGCGGAAGGTCAGCTCGCGCGCCGAGATGTCGTTGAAAATGGTGTAGCCCGCGACGTGGCCGGATGCCTGCGCGGGCGTCAGGTCGCGGCCCGTCTTGCCGATCACCACCGCCAGTTCCAGTTCCCAATCGGCAAAGGCGGTGGAGGCCGGGATCCGGATGGCGTCGCCGGTGGCGATCACGCTGGTGCAGGGTTTGCTAAAGAAGCGCGGGATCATCTTCTCCTTGCCCACAAATGCGCCGCCGCCCTCCTGGATATGCTCGGCATAGTTGCCCGCCAAACAGAGCAGCTTGCCGGGGCAGGGCAGCGGCGGGCGCAGTTTGACCGCGCTCAGCGGGTGGGCTAGGCCGGGCCGCGGCTGCACACCGGCGCGCGCCACGGCCCTCTGCGCCGACTCCAGCGCCGCATCGCCCGCAGCCAGAAAGGCCAGGGTGCTGCTCGCCAGGCCGGCGTCTTCACCTTGCGCCGCCAGACAGGCGGCCAAGTCATAGACCTGCTCGCCCATCACGATCCCCACGCGGTCGGCCCGGTCGTTGGCCGCCGTGTGCTGATAGGTTGCTAGTTTCATGGGAGCCTCGCTTCTTTTTGATGCATGGATCATCCCGGATTTTGGGGAAGAACTGTCCAAATCGCAGCGGC
>JADLFO010000187.1 GCA_020845455.1 Caldilineaceae bacterium | reverse complement strand
GCCGACCTGGACGGTAATGCGGTCGACGTCGTTGTTGGCGACGCCGACAAATTCATGGATCAAACCACCCCACCAGAGGTTGGTCCCCACCGGCGGCGCTTCGTCCATGACGATACAACCGCTGACCTCACCGGAGTGGCCCGGCAGCAGATACCACTGTTCGCGCCCGTCGATCACGCGGCGCTCCAGCTCTTCCGGGCGGCCAATGCCCCAGCGGAAGGGAAAATCCAGCCCGGTGGTGTCAAAATTGATGCCGAAGCGCCATACACCCGCCTGTTGGAACCAAGCCTCGTTACCTGCGGCGGCGAGGGTGTTGTAGTTCTGGCTAAAGCGGTATTCCTGGCCGGGCCAGGGGCCGGTGGTGCGGATGGGCACCGTGCCTTCGTTGGTGATGACGGCGTTAAAACAGAGCTTTTCGCCCAGCGGCACGCTGACCACGCGGTTCATCTCGCCCTGCCAGTCGATCTCGCCTTGGGCGATGTCGGCGCGCGGCTTGCCTCCTTCCTCGATGGTCAGTTCGCGCGCCACGCGCACAGCGTTGCCCGCGGCGTCGCGCGCCTCGCCGATCACGGTGTAGGTCCCGTCGGGCGGCGGCTCGGCGTTGAGGTCCACACCGCCTTCATAGCGGTAGCGGTGATAGCCGCGCTCGGTCGGTTCGGCTACGCCGGGATATTCGGCGATGGGCAGCCGCACCGCAGGCTGGGCTGGGTCCACCAAATAGACGCTGACGTTGTCCACGTCTTTGGTCAGATAGTAGGAGATGCTGACCGAGTCGTCGGCCAGACCGTCTTGGTTGGGCCGGAAGGTCTGCGGGACGACGGCGAAGTTGTGCAGTTCGGGCACGGCGGTATCGCCGTCCTGCAGCGTGATCGAGCCGGTGGCTGTTTCGCGGCGGCCGTTGTCTTCCACGGCTTCGATCGTCCAGGTGTAGACGCCGTCGGGCAGCACCCAACTGACGATCTCTTGGGGGCCGTAGTCGGTCTCCTCGACACGCACATCGTCCACCGCGCCGCCCCAAAAGACGCTGTAATCGCCAGCGGAGCGGCGGCGCGCCTCGCGGAAGTAGTGGCGCTCGCCCGCTTCGTCGTCAAAGTAGATGCTGACCTGCGCCGCACGGCGCAGGCTGTAGTGGATCTCGGTGACATCCTGGCTGCCGTCGGCGTTGGGGGTGATGAAGTCGGGCGACACCAGCACGTTGTGCAGCAGCGGCCCGACTGCCAGGTCAAGCTGACCGCAGCCGCTCAACAGCCCAAGACCGGCCAAAAGCAGGCCCAGCCGCAGGGTGCGCCGCACAGGTCGCAGCGCAGGGATTGTGAGGTTCAGAGGCATCATAGCTATTGAGTGTAGCAGACCGGCGCGAAAGGGCCAAGACGCCGCCGTTAGCACTGTCGGCATGCGTCAGCCGGCGTCAAATGAATCTCGTTCAAGGCTGGATCGTCACCGTGCCCAGGTCGACCAGGTCGCTGCCGTCTGCGGTCAAGAGGCGCGGGAAGTTGGGCTGGTTGGCGTCATACACGGCGATCACCAGCCGGTAGTCGCCGGGCCGGCTGGGCGCGGCGGTGATCACGGTCTGTAATTCGACTTGACCGGCAAGCCAGTTGGCCGAGCCGCCGGGCAGGAGCAGATCGGCCTGTACCGCGGGCTTGGCGTCGGCGCCCAGCCACTGGACGGTGGCGGTGTAGTCCGTGGAAAGGGCCTCCACTGCCTGCCAAACCAGTGTGAGCACAACCTGACCGCCGGCGGGCAGCGTGGTCTGGATCGGTTCGACGATGCCTGCCAGGTAGAGTCGCTCGCCAAAGGCGGCATCTACCGGCGTGACATAGGCCGGCACATTGAAGATGCGCGAACTGCCCAGCACGCGGAATGGCACGCGCACAAACTGGCTGTCGGGCGCGGTCAGGCCGACCTCCAGCCAGTAGTCGTCGGCGGGCAAGTTGAGCGGCGGACGCAGCGGATGGACCGTGCGCAGCAGTTCGTCGTCGGGCCAGCGGCTGGTGGGCAGCGCCGGCGACAGGCGGATCGTCTGCTCGCCCAGCACGTCATCGGTGCTGCGCAGCCGCCAGCGCAGCCGCAGGTCGAAATCATCCTCCGGCGTATCTTCGGCATACCAGTGCAGTTCGGCGGCAAAGACTTGGCCCGGTTCGGCCTGTTCCGCCGAGAGCTGCAGCTCGACAAATAGGTCGGGGATCACCTGGGCGAAGGTGACCTCGTCCATCTGGTCGGGGCCTTTGGTCGCCGCGGGCAGCGACACGTCGAGCGTGTATTGTTTGCCCTGGGGCTGGCCGGCGGAGCCGATCATGTCGAGGCCGGTTAGGTCGCCGTTGGCGTCGTAGACCACGATGCGGATGCGGTAGGGGCCGGGCAGCGCGCCTGGCCCCGCCCATTCCGCTGCGGGAATCCGCCCCAGGTTGATCTGGTCGGGACGCCAGCGGAAGGACGGATAGTCATAGCCCGCTAAGCGCCGGTCTTGGAGGCGCGCAAAGGGCAGGCCGTCGCCGGTAAAGGTCTGCCCGGTAATATGCAGGTCGGCGAGGGGGAGCGGCAGGTCGGGGTGCAGCTTCCAGAAGAGCAGCAGGTCGCCGTTGTCTGCGATCTGTGACTCCACCAGATAGACCTGGTTGCCGAAGTTGATGCTGTTGGGGAGCAAGGCTGTGGGGCCGGCCAAAATTTTGGCTGCATCGACCTGGGTGTAATGGCGCAGGTCGATCTGCCAAAATTCTTCCTCGGTCTCCTCCTCCTGCCCGGCCAGCCCAAGCTGGAGGGGGACCACGCCCATCGGGTCGACGATCTTGTCCTGCCACTGCACCAGCCAGACATCGGGGTGGCCTTGCAGCGCCCTGGCGAGCGGGCCGGCGCTGGCCCCGATATCCAGCACGGCGTTGACGTCGAGGATCTCCAGGTCAGGCAGCCGCAGCGGGGGCAGGTCGGGTGCGTAGTAGTTCCAAATGGGCCAGGCGTGCCCGCTGACGAGCACGATCAGCGACTGGTCTGCGGCGCCGGGTTGTGTCTGGATACGGCTGCGGATGTATTGGCTGAGCTGCCGCCATTCGGATTTGGTGAAGGCCGGGTTGACGAACCAGTTGCGGTCGGCATAACCAAAGCCCGTCAAGAGCAGCGCCAGCATGAGCAGCGACAGCAGCGAGGGCAGGCTGCGAAACGGCGACGCCAGGATGCTCGCCCAATCCCAGGCGCGCAGCCGGAAGAGCGCGGTCAGCCCCGCGCTCCAAATCAAAAGCAACCCCGGCAGCGCGATCATGACATAGCGCGGGTTGAACTTTGGCACATTCGACGCCAGCAGCAGCACGGCGAGCACCGGCACGCTCAGCCACATCAAGGCATAGAGGATGGTGCGCGGCTGCACGGCGCGGCGCAGCATCAGCGCCACCAACGAGAGCGCGGTGAGAACGGCATAGGGGATGAGCAGGCGCGTGGCCTCTTGCTCCAAGACGGTTTCGCCGCTGGTAAAGCTGATGGCGACGTGGCGCAGCGCCTCGACCAGCTTGAGTTCGCCTTGCCAATAGCTGGCGTCTTCGGCCAAGCGGGTGACGAGCGCGGTGAACCAGGGCAGATAGAGCAGGAGCACCGCCAGGTTCGCCAGCAGAAAGCCGGCGATGGGCCGGCGCATGAGCGTGGAGGGCAGGTCGGCGTCGGCGTTGGCGGGTGCGGTTCCGCTGCGTCGCAACAGGAAGAGTTGGTCGGCTAGATAGGCGACGGCCAGCGCCACGAGGAGGAAGAAGGCGAAATAGTGCGTATACGCCGCGGCCGTCGCCACCAGCACATAGACGCCCCAGTAGAGCGCGCGGCGGCGGATGGCGGATTCGCCGTGGATGATCAAATAGCCCAACAGCACGCCCAGCGCGGTGAGCATGGTATACATGCGCGCTTCTTGGCTGTAGTAGAGCAGCAGTGGATGAAACGCAGCCAGCGCCGCCGCCAACAGCCCGGCGACGCGGCGGCGTGTCAGCGCGATGGTGATGGCCGCCAGCAGCGGGACGAGCAGCGTGCCAAAGAAGACGGAGGGAAAGCGCACGCTCCATTCGCTCCAACCGGCCAACCGGCCCCACCCGGCCACGACATAATAATAGAGCGGGGGCTGGATATCGCCCGCGGTCCAGCGCGTTAGGTCGGCCAGGCCGCGCCGCGCCACTTCGACCGTGACCCCTTCGTCATACCAGAGGCTTTGGGCGTCCAGGCGATAGAGCCGCACGGCAAAGGCGCACAGGATGAGCAGCGCCATCCCCAGCCGGCTCAGGGTCCGCGTTCGTGGCTGCATGGGCTAGGTCAGGTTGCGGTGAAGCTCGGCATCCCCTGTTCGATCTGCCGGGCGCTCGGCCAAGGCGGGGGTGAACTGCGGGGCCGGTGTACGGCGCGGGCGTTCGAAGGGGGCGCTGACCAGAGCCAAGAGCAGTTCGCCCAGCGTTGTCCAGATGCGCATGGCGAGCGCCACGACAGCGACCACCGCGCCGTCGAGCCGAGGGACAAGCAGCAGATAGAACGCGCCCTCGCGCACGCCAAAACCGCTGGGCGTGATGAGGCTGAGGAACCCAGCGGCGTAGGCAATCGGGTAGGAGATGATCAGCAGCGGGGCCAGGGCGGCGCGATCGGCCGCGGTCCCAACGGCGACGCCAAAGACCAAGGCAGCGAAGGTCGCGCCCCACAGCAGCCAATCGAGCATGGCGGCGAGGATCAGCGCCAGCAGCGCGGGGCTGGTCAGGCGGGCGTGCAGCGGGGCGCGACCCAACCGCACTAGCGCCCAGTTCATGGCTGTGGTCAACGCCTGGGGCCGCAGCAGAAAGAGCGCCGCCGGCAGCAGGAGCAGCCAGGCCAGCCCCGGCGGTGTTGCCCCCAGCCATTGGGCGGCCAGGCTGTTGTGGCCTGCCCAAAGCAGATAGGCTGCGGCCATGGGCGCGGCGGCAAGCAGGATGATCGCCTGATAGAAGGCGATGCTGGTCAGCGTGACTTCAGGCGCGACGCCGTAGCGGCGGCAGTAGAGCGTCATACTGAGCGGCTGCCAGATGTTGCCGGGGATATAGCGCACCACGGCGCTGAGAAACCAGATGCGCAGCGCCTGCACATAGCTGAGTCCGCCGCCGACCAGGCGCAGCAGATGCCGCCAGATGGCGATCTCCAGCGCCCAACTGAGTAGGAGCAGCAGCGCCGACGCGGCCAGCCAGCCTGCGTCGATCTGCCAGGGGTAGGCGCGCAGCGCCGCCCAATGGGAGCGCAAGAACCAGGCGATCGCGAGGGCGGCTAGACACAAAAAGAGGGGTTGGAGCCAGCGTACAAGACGGCTGAACATGCTCAATTGAAGGCGTAGGCGGTCACGACACGGACCTTGGCCGCAGATAACACGCGCCTGTCCACGAACGCGCGGCGGCATCAGGTGAGTGCAATCTACCATGAAGGCGCGAATTGTGCGAATCGCGGCGCTGCTTTTCCCACACACAGCAGGTTGACGGTGTATGATTGACACAGCGCGGCACGCGGTGGCATAATCGCCTGAAACAGGCCGGGCTTTTTGCCTGGCATCCGTGGACAGCCCGAGAGGGGAGTAGATTGTGCAGAGTAGCGAATCTGTAAAACCAAGCGCGGCGCAAACCGCCGGCGGCCGCGAGGAACCGTTGGACTTTATCCGCGCCACTGTGGCGAAGGATGTGGCGGCCAATACCTATGGCGGGCGGGTGGTGACGCGCTTCCCGCCGGAGCCGAACGGCTTCTTGCACATCGGCCATGCCAAATCCATTTGTCTGAATTTTGGCATCGCCCAGGAGTTTGGCGGCGTCTGCAATCTGCGCTTTGACGACACGAACCCTGAAACCGAGGACATGAAGTACGTCGAGGCGATCCAGCGCGATATCCGCTGGTTGGGATTCGACTGGGGCGACCGGCTCTTTTTTGCCTCCGACTATTATGAAGAGCTGTACGACGTGGCTGAGCGCTTGATCCGAGCGGGCAAGGTCTATGTCGACAGCCTGAATGAAGACGAAATCCGCGACTATCGCGGCAGCGTGACCGAACCGGGGCGGCCCAGCCCCTACCGCGACCGCTCGGTAGCGGAAAATCTGGACCTGTTCACGCGCATGCGCAACGGGGAATTTCCCGATGGGGCGCATGTGCTGCGCGCCAAGATCGACATGGCGTCGCCCAATATGAAGATGCGCGACCCGCTGCTCTACCGAATTCGCCATGCCACCCACTATCGCACGGGCGACGCGTGGTGTGTTTATCCAATGTATGATTTCGCGCACCCGCTGTCGGACGCGTTCGAGGGCATCACCCACTCGATCTGCACGCTGGAGTTTGAAAACAACCGCGAAATCTATGACTGGTTGATGGAGAACACGCAGACCCCGCCGCGGCCCCATCAATATGAGTTTGCACGCCTGAACCTGGACTACACGGTGATGAGCAAGCGTAAGCTGCTGCAACTGGTGGGCGAAGGGTATGTGGACGGCTGGGACGACCCGCGCATGATGACGATTGCCGGGCTGCGCCGCCGCGGGGTGACGCCGGAGGCGAT
>JADLFO010000186.1 GCA_020845455.1 Caldilineaceae bacterium | reverse complement strand
TTGCTGTAGAGGTCGATGGACGAACGGCCCATGTGGAGCGAATCGTAGGTACGGCCGGAAATATCGCTCATGTGTTGCTGCGCTTTCGTGCGAGGCTGCGCTCAGTAGAGCGGCAGCCGGGGGTCGATGGATGTGTAGCTCTGCTTGACCCAAGCGTAGCGCGGGTCATCCTGGTTGGCGAGGCTTTGCGCGCTGCCCGCCAACACGTTGAGATAGTAGGTCGTGTACCCCGGCGCGCTCACCACGGGGTGATAGCCCTCCGGCACAAGCACGGCGCAGTTGTCCTCGGCGCGCATCAGCGCGTCGATGGGGTAGCCCGCCTGGTGCAAGGGGGAATTGGCGTCGGTGTAGACGCGCTGGTAGGCGTAGCCTTCGGGCCGGTCGATCTTGTAGAAGTAGACCTCCTCCAGATCGGCTTCGACCAGGTTGCCGGCGGCATCTGCGAGATGCACGTCATGTTTGTGGCCGGGGTAGCTGCTCCAGTTGCCGCTAGGCGTGTAGACTTCCACCAATACGAGCCGGTGGACGGGCGAACCGGGCGGCAGGGTGTCGTTGATCTGGCGGCTGGCGTTGTCGCCGCCGCGGATCGAGATCGACACATCTTCCGGGCGGATCAGCCAGGGGTCATGGTCTTGGTCGGTGGCGACCCAGGTGACGGCGAAGTCGCCGCCTGCTTCGGCGGTGACGGTGAACTCGGTGTGGCGCGGCAGGTAGAGCGCATGGGCCGGGGCCGTGAAGACACTCTCGCGCCCGCCGATCCCCTGCCAGGAGCCGCGGCTGGAGTCCACGCGGTAGCGTCCGGTGAGGTTGACGAGGGCCAGTTCATGCTCGCCGGTCTGAAAAGACCACTGCCCACCGGTGGCGAGGCGGCGTGCCTGGAAATAGATATAGTCCCAGCCGGCGCTCTGCGGCGTGATCGACAGGATCAGGCCGGGGTCGAGTGGGTCCGGCTGTGGGCGGACAAGGAGATTGTCGCCGGTATATTGCCGAGGCTGTGCCATAGCGCGGTAGCCCTTTCTGGCGATTCGCCGGCAGACGGTCGCAGCGGCTCGCGTGGTGACAGGGTCAGGGTTGACAGAGTTGAATGGAGGGAAGGCTCCTCTCAGGCAATCTAGCATAGGGCGATTGGGCTGTCAACCGAGCGCCAAAATGTAAAGTGCGACAAAACTGACAGTAACAGTTGACGCTAGATGGGTGTATAGTATCACTGCCTCCGAGCAACAGCGCACATCTCCTGCGGCCTCCCCGCCGTCTGCGCATATTGCCAGATTCCCCCATATCGTCGCCCGCAGAACCCCTTGTCCCCCACAAGCGTCGTCAAAGTTTTTCCCACAGGAGGAGCAACTATGTCTGTTCCACGCGCATTGCTGGTGGCCTGGGTGGTCTGCCTTGGGCTTGGCCTGAGCATTGCCACCGCCTTGGCCCACGGCAGTTTCGAAGCCGCCGGTCCCCCGCTGGCGATGGCAAGTCCGTCGGAAGCAGCCGCCGAGCTGTCTGCCGAACCCGCTGCCCAACCCGCAGCGACCGCTGCGGCCTGCAGCGGCAGCGGGTACACCCTCGATACCGACTATGAACTAGACCAGTGCTATCCGCACAGTTTCACGGTGGGAGGGACCACGAAATCGGTTTCGATCTGGTATTCCACGGTTGTTTCGAATGTAACCCGCTATGTAGACGGCAACCCGACCACGCTGCAACACTGGATCAACGGGCAATCGGAAGCCCAGCAGGTGGCCGAGTGGTTTGAGGATGCCTGGCTGCGCTATTATGCCGACTCGGACTCCGCCGGGGTCGCGCATCACCTCTATGACAACGGTTGCGGCGACAACGTCAACGTGCGCATGGAGGATGGCGTCGGCTGGTCGGGCATTGCCTACTGGGGCAGCCCCGGCGACTGCAAGATCGGCATCGACTCGCCGATGGTGCGCGGCGGCGGCGGGCAGTGGACGGTCTATCACGAGGCGCAGCACTATCTGCAATACTCGTATAATGACGGCTGCTATCTGGGCAGCCTCCAGCCCGGCTATTCCGGCAACAGCGAGTTTGTCGAGGGCTATGCCGATCTGGGGGCCGACAGCGTGGACAATACGCTGGACGCCACCGGCTACAGCGGCAACGGCTATGCCAACCTGACCTCGATGTATGATAAGTCGTATGGCAATCGCTTCAACAAGTATTTCGTCGAGCAGCTTGGCACAATCGGGAACCCCGCCGACTCCTTCCATCATATGGATGCGCTCTACCGTCACTACGAGCGCTGTGATCTGGAAGATGATCTTTATGTGCTGGACAACCTGGTTCCGATCCTGAGCGCGGGGAAGCCCGGCGGCGCGTGGAGCGTCGAACGGCTCTTCCTCAACTTCTTTGCGGCCAACTGGGCCAGGGACTGGGCCGACCCGGCGACTCAGGAAGAGTTGATCTACTACGACGACGACACCGGCGCGTATGGGCAGCCGTCGTTGACCCAGAATGTCAACATGGGCGCCAACCAAAGCTGGGCGGACAGCACGCCGGACGACTGGGCGGCTAAGTACTACCAGATCACGCCGCAGGCCGGCTGTCCTTACATCGAAATGGAGGTGGACGGCGCGGCCGGGGCGAAGCTGGGCATCAACTTTATGGCCGCCAAGACGACCGTGCCGCGCACGGTGCTGCGTTCGGCCTGGATCGGCGAGGACTATGTGCGCACCTTTGCCGCGCAGGGCGTGCATGACAAGCTGGTGACAGTCGTCAACAGCTTTCAGAACAACTACAACTACACGGTCAACGCCACCTGTGTCACCCCGGCGCTCAATATCCTGGAGCCGCGGCAGGTGAACCCGGCTTTTGTCGGCGACCCGCAAGCGCCGATCGCGTTTCTAGCGCGCTGGACGGTGAAGAGCGGCGCGGCCGGGGTGCGCGGGCTGCTGGAGAGCCAGTTCAGCTTTGACGTCAGCGGCGATGCCGCGACCGTGGTCGCGGGTTCGTTCCAGGCCGTGGGCGATGAATACTGGGCGGTGCTGCTCCCGCCGAACAAGCCCGGCGGCACGACCTTTGCCGACCTGGAGATCTGTCTGGATGGGACTATCTGCGACACGGAGACGAACGCGCTGCTCTATGTCGACCCCGGCAACAGCGATATCGCCTTGGTCTTCGACGCCAGCAATTCGATGAATGAAGTGGATGTCGTGGGTGAACCGCCACGTGTAGAGCATGCCCGGCGCGCCGGTTCGGTAGTCGCCGACCTGCTGCGATCTGGCGACCGTATTCTGGTGACCGACTTCTCGGCCGTCGATAACCCGCCAGGATGTGGCACGGCTGGGGGCGGTTTCAACTGCCCGCTGGACCTCCGGCTATTGAAGCCACGTACTGATGTAGCCGACCCGCCCACAGCGGACATTGCCGACACCAAGGCGAAGATTAATCTGATCTCAGGCCGCGCGTGGACGCCAATAGGCGCTGCCGTCGACGATGGCAAAGACAAACTCCTGGCGCTGCCGAGCAACAGTAACCCCAAACACATCTTCCTGTTGAGTGACGGCGAAGAAAACGTCAAGCCCTTCTACGCCGACATCCAACAGAGCGTGATTGATTCGGGCGTGGTGGTGAACACCATCGGCTTTGGGCCGATCTCGCCGGGCAACTTGCTGGCTCAGATCGCCAGCGACACGGGCGGCATCTATCGCCCGGTGCCGACGACGATCCAAGGCGCGGGCGCGGCCAGCGCCGCCGACCTGGAGGCAATGGGCATCCCGGCAGAGATGGCCGCCGTGATGGCCGCGCCGGTACTGCCCGGACAGTTGGGGCTGGCGGATGTCTATGACTACTTCGATACCGAGGCCCAGGACGCCACGCGCGTCTTCCGTGTGAACTTCAGCTTCAACGGCGAAACGTGCGTCTATCAGACCTTCCAGGTCGAGGTGGACAAGACCGCGTCGCAGATGCGCTTTGTGGTGGCGGGCAGGCAAGCTGATGGCGGGGGCTTAGGACGCAGCGTGCAGGTGATGCCGCCGGGCGCCAATGACGAGAAACGCTGGATCGAGATCAGCCCGCCTCAGCAGAATCCGCCGCCGCCTGCCGACTGGGATATTCGCAACTCGCTCTATGACGACGTGCTGATTGTGCCGAACCCGGCGGAAGGTCTGTGGCGCTTCCGCACCTGCTACTTCATCATCATCACCGCGGCTGGTGCGGGTGATGCGGCTGGGACGGCTCAGACGGCTGAGGCGGCTCCCGCGGCCCCTGCCGCCCCGCAACTCTTGCCGGCGGATGTGCTGATGACCGTGTCCTTACAGTCCACCTTCCAGTTGGAAGGACGCTTTGGCGGGTTGACCGACAACCAGGGCGAAGCGGGCGATGTCGTCCACATCATCGGCGTGCTGATGAGCGAAGAAGGGACTGTCAAGAATGCAGTGATGGCCGCATCGGTAGAAAGCCCTGTGGGCACAACCAACCTGCTGCTCTTCGACGACGGCGCGCACGGCGACGGCAGCGCGGGCGACGGGATCTACGCTGCGCCGTTTGGCGCGACGGGTCTGGGAGGCGGCTACGGCGTCCGAATCTTGGCGATCTTCAAGGACCCGAACCGGCCCACCATCAATCTGCTGCGCGAGTGGAACGGCGGCTTTTGGATCAAAGGCCCGCGACGCGACCCCAGCGGCGGGCAGGATGACCAAGACAAGGACGGCGACGGCATGCCCGATTCTTGGGAAGAACGCTGCGGCCTGAACCCCAACGACAAGAGCGATGCCGCAGGCGACCTGGACAAGGACGGCTTGACCAACTTGGTGGAATTGCAGTATGGCACGTCGCCGTGCGACCCCGACACCGACAACGGTGGGGAAAGCGACGGGTCTGAAGTGCGGAACAAGCGCAATCCGCTTGACCCCGTCGACGACAAGGTAGTCGAGTTGGGCAAGTGGAATGTGCGCCCGCTCAACGAGGCCATCCAGGTCGGCTGGACACGGCCCTTGTCTTACACCAAGATGACGGTCTATATCTCGACCGATCCCGGCCAGCTTGGCGCCGGCCAAGACTACGGCCCGGATCAGAACAACCCGATCATCCGCGGCCTGGTCAACGACACGAAGTACTATGTGCGTCTCCAAGGCCACACGGCGGACGGGGATGGGCCGCCCAGCCAGTATCAGGAGGTGACGCCCAAGGCCGACCCGGACGCGCCGTCGGGCGCGGTGCTGATCGAAGGCGGCGCGGAGCGAACCACCTCGAAGGATGTGGCGCTGTCGATCTCGTCCACCGACCAGGTTCTGCTGGGTGCGGCACAAGGGGCCAATGCCCACCAGACCGACCAGATCTCACGACTCTTCAACGTGGCCGTAGGCAACGTGCAGATGCGCCTCTCCAATGAGGCGGATATGGGCGGTGCGGCCTATAAGCCGCTGGCGCAGACCGTGCCGTGGGTTCTGGACTGCGAGCTCGGCGAGACATGCCGGGTGTATGCCCAGTTCAAGGACGGGGTCGGCAACGAGTCGCTGATCATCTATGACGACATTGTGCTGGTACAGCCCAAGAACTACATCCCGATGATCCGGAAGCAGTAGGGAG
Organism: Caldilineaceae bacterium; assembly: GCA_020845455.1. GTDB lineage: Bacteria > Chloroflexota > Anaerolineae > Caldilineales > Caldilineaceae > QEUY01. Next base: position 34,109 of record JADLFO010000186.1, on the reverse strand, counting down.
TTTCGGCGGCAGAGTCGTCGGTGAACTTGACGGGGCGTCGCACAGGCGACGCCCCGTCGTATTTTGGCCGTCAAGCGGGCTTGCCGTTCGGGCTTGCTCCGGTATACTATCCATATATCCATTTCCAAACCCCACCAGCAGAAAGAGCAGCTTGATGAGTCAAGATCCGATCCGCGTGGGTATTGCCGGATTGGGGCGCAGCGGCTGGGATATCCACGCCCGTTTGCTGGAGCCGATGGGCGATCAATTCCGCGTCGTCGCCGTGGTGGACGACGACGCGGCGCGCCGCGCCGAAGCCACGCAACGATTCGGCTGCCAAGCCTATCAACGCTATGACGAAGTGCTGGCCGACCCCGATGTCGAGTTGGTGGTCGTGGCGCTGCCGAGTTTTCTGCACATGCCCGCCGGCGTAGATGCGTTGTCGGCAGGCAAGCATGTGGTGTGTGAAAAGCCAATGGCGACCACGCTGGAGGAAGCCGACCGCATGATCGCCGCGGCGCATTCGACCGGCCGTGTGCTCACGATCTTTCAGCAGCGCCGCTATAACCCCGACTTCGTTAAGGTGCGCGAGGTAATTGAGTCGGGGGTGCTGGGGCGCATCGTCGAGATCCGATTGAGCGAGTCGCGCTTTGGCCGGCGCTGGGATTGGCAGACGCTGCAGAAGTTTGGCGGCGGCACGCTCAACAACACCGGCCCCCATTTTCTCGACCAAGCGTTGCAGTTGTTTGGCCCCAAACAGCCTGAAGTCTTTTGCCAGATGGACCGCGCCCTGACCTTGGGCGACGCCGACGACCATCTCAAGCTGGTGCTTAAGGCGGAGGGCCAGCCGATCATCGACATTGAGATCAGCAGTTGCGATGCGTTCCCGCCACCCACCTGGCATGTCCTGGGCACGCGCGGCGGGCTGACGGGGTCGACGCGCCAACTGCGCTGGAAGTGGGTGGTCGATGCGGAGATGGCGCCGCTCACGCTCGACCTGCGGCCTACGCCCGACCGCTCCTATAACCGTGATCAGTTGACCTGGCACGAAGATCAATGGGAGTTCAGCGGCGACACGGCAGATGCCTATCGTGGTTTCTATCGTGATCTCTACGGCACGATCCGTCAGGGGCAGCCGCTCGCCATCACGCCGGAGAGCGTGCGCCGTGTGATGTGGCTCACCGAAGAGGCGCACCGGCTTGCGCCGCTGTCGCGCCAGTTTAGCTGACCTCTCTATCCCTGACTCTAGCGCACGCTCAGGAACTAGCCAATGACGATCTTGATCACAGGGGGCGACAGCGCGCTGGCGCGGAGATTGGCCGCGGCGCTGGCCGCCGAAGGGCCGGTCCGGCTGCTGGACCGGTCGTTTAGCTCGCCCAGTCCGGAAGGGGCAGCCCAAGTACTAGGCGATCTGCGCGACCCAGAGGCCGCGGCCGCGGCGCTGGCGGGGATAGATGCCGTGCTGCATCTCGCGCCCTATCTGGTCGGACGGGGCCGCGACGCAGACGCCGTGACCGCGCTCGACGAGACAGCGCGCGGCTCGTTTGTGCTTTTCAACGCGGCGCGCGCCGCGGGCGTGGATCGATTCATCCTCTTCAGCACGCTTGACCTCTTCGCCCGGATGCCGGCGCAGTGGCGCGTGAACGAGGGGTGGCGGCCGCGCCCAACGCCGGAGCTGCCGCAGCTCTGCCCTTGGCTGGCGGAGCTTTCGGTGCGCGAGAACAGCCGTGTGGGCGCGCTGCAAAGCATCTGCCTGCGTGTGGGGCGGATCGTGGACGATGCGGACGCCGCCGCCCAGCCGTTTGACCCGTCCTGGGTGCATGTGGAGGATGTGATCCACGGGGTACGCTGTGCGCTGCGCTACAGCGCGCCGCGCCGCCCCGACTGGGCGATCTTTCACCTGATGGCGCCCGGCCCGCGCGCCAAGCTGCGGCTGGCCTATGCGGCCGGCGCGCAGAGCAGTTTCGGCTATCAGCCGGTGCATGACTTTGAGGCGGCCTGGGCCGGTCACCCGGCCCCCGCGCCCGACCTGCGCCCCTGGCACGAGGTGCTGGCCCCTCCTGTTGCGATCCCGTCGCGCCCGATCTATAAGGTCGTGATCTTGGGCGCGGGCGGGCCGATCGGCTCGGTGACCACGCAGGAACTGTTGTCGTCCTATCAACTGCGCGTTACGGATGTGCGGCCCATCGTCGAACTAGCTGCCGAGGCCAAGCCGCAAGCGCCGGGCGCGCCGCTGCCGGTTCCACTGCCGCCGCCGCATGAGATGGCTGTGGTGGATGTGCGCGACCCCATGCAGGTGATGGCGGCGTGTGCCGGCATGGACGCCATCATCAACTGCACCGTGGTGCGGCCCGACCCAGTCAACGCTTTCTTGGTCAACACCGTGGGCGCGTATCATGTGATGCAGGCCGCGGTGGCGCATGGTATCCGCCGCGTGGTGCATACCGGCCCGCTGGTGCAGCATTTGGCAGGCTGGGGCGATTACACTTGGGATTACGACGTGCCGCCCGACGCGCCGGGGCGGCCCTATGACCAACTCTATATTCATTCGAAATATTTGGGCCAGGAGATCTGCCGGGTCTTTGCCGAATATCATGGGCTGGAGGCGCCGGCGCTGCTCTTTATGGCGCTCTACAACCCCGCCATGCCGGTGGCGTCGCACCCGTTTATGATCTCCTGGCCGGACACAGGGCGAGCGCTGCGCCGCGCGCTAGAGGCCACGTCGCTGCCGTCGCCCTTTGAGCCGGTCTTTATCAGCGCCGATGTGCCGCACGGCCACTATGACCACAGCAAGGCGCGACGTGTACTCGATTGGGCGCCGCGCGACGGGCTGGAGGATTTTTGGCAAGATGGGCCGGCCATCATCTGATAGGGTTTCTGATCCTTTATACGGCTATACAGCGGAGGGAGCTTGAGATGAGCGATCGATTTCCCCTGGCGTTTAGCACGCTGGGCTGTCCCAACTGGACATTTGAACAGGCGGCGGAGCAGGCCGCCCGCTACGGCTATCAGGCGTTGGAGGTGCGGCTGCTCAACGGCGAGATCATCCCGGCGGATCTGAGCGCCGAACAGCGCACCGCGGTGCGCGCCACGCTGGCGCGGCACGGCATGGCGATCTGCGGGTTGGGGCTGTCGACCCGTTTTTCGTTTGCCGACGCCGCCGAGCGTCGCGCCAATCTCGACCTGCTGCGCCGCTACATCGACCTGGCCGCCGACCTGAATGTGCCGATGGTGCGCACGTTTGGCGGGCCGCTCACGGAGGGGGTCAGCCTGGAGCAAGCGGTGGACTATGTGGCCGAGGCGTTGAACACGGCCGCGCCCGCCGCCGAACAGGCCGGTGTGACCCTCCTCTTGGAGACGCACGACGCTTTCTGTAAGGGGGCGGATGTCGCCAAAGTGCTGGCGCAGACGCCGAGCCAAAATGTCGCCGCGGTGTGGGATGTGCATCACCCCTTCCGCATGGGCGAGGATATTGAGACCACCTGGCGCGTGATCGGGCCGCGCGTAGCGCATGTACACATCAAGGACGCACGGCTGCGCCCGGATGGAAGCTGGCAGCTTGTGCTGCTGGGCGAAGGCGAAGTGCCCTGCCGCGGCGTGATCGAATTGCTGGAGCGTGAGGGCTATCAGGGCATGGTGGCGGCGGAGTGGGAGAAGAAATGGCATCCGGAGATCGAAGAGCCGGAGGTCGCACTGCCGCAACATGCCGAGGTGCTGCGGCAGTGGATGGCGGCGCTATAGTACGGACGCAACCGTATTACCGTACGGACATGATATATCGTGTCCGTACGGTATGAGTAGGAGCGCCTACTCGCCCCAAGGCATGGGCGCGGGCGGCGTGAAGCTGGAGGTCACCTCAACGGCGCGACCGGCAGTGTAGGACGCTTGGATGGCGCAGAGGATCTCGACGACGTGCGCGGCCTGTGCGCCGGTGGCGCGCTGAGGGCGGTTCTCAGCCATGGCTTCGGCGATCTCCACCACGGCGCGGCCCCACTCGATGCCCTGGAACGGTTCGCGCACATAGGGAACCGGCGCATAGGCTTTGCCATATTCGGCAAACTCTACCGGCGCATGGAAATCCTGGAAGCTGCCCAGGTAGAGCGACCCCAAGTCGCCGTGGAATTCCAGCCCCTTCTGCTTGCCATGATGGCCCACATAGAAGTTGGTGGTCAGCCGCACGACTGTGCCGTTGGCTAACTCCACCGCGGCCAACACCCAATCGGGCGTGTCGATGTGAAACGGGATGCCCTCCTTGGTGACCCGGTCGGGATAAAGCACGGCGCCATAGGCGAGGACGCGCCGCGCCGGGCCAAAGAAGGTGGTGACCAGCGTGAGCGGATAGACGCCCACGTCAAAGAGCGCGCCGACCTCATAGAACGGCCCTGGGTTGGGGTGCCACGATTCGATGCGCCCCCAGTTGACCTCACAGTAGACGACGCGCACTTGGCCCAAAGCGCCGTCGCGAATGGTCTTCCACGCGGTCTGCTGCGCCTCGCCCATAAAGGTGATGGGGGAACAACTCAGGCGCAGCCCGGCGGCATCGGCCTGTTCGACCAGAACCTTGGCCTCGGCATAGGTGAGCGCCAGGGGCTTTTCGCTGTGGACGTGTTTGCCCGCCGCCAGGCATTGGGCGATAACCGCTGGGTGGGCGTGATGGATGGTCAGGTTGACGATCAGGTCGATGGCCGGGTCGGCCAGCATCTCGTCGAGCGAGGCATAGGCGCGGCCGCCGTGGACGCTTACAAATTCCTCGGCGCGGCCCGGCAGCACGTCGGTGGCTCCGGCGAACTCGATCTGTGAGTAGGGGCGCATGGTCTTGGCATAGGGGCCGGCGATGTTGCCGCAGCCGACAATGCCAACCCGCAAGGGGGATGCAGACATGGGATTCTCCTTCGTGCAAGCCAGAGTAGGGGGCGGACAAGCTATTTTTTCATGGCGACGATCAGCCCATCACGGATGGGAATCAGGGTCGAGAGCCAGTCGTCTTGGTTGAGTATCCGGGTCACTTCGCGCACGCCTTGGGTGGCGGGGCTTTGGTCGCCTGCATCAAAGATGCGGCCATACCAGAGCGTGTTGTCGACGATCAGCAGCCCGCCGGGGCGCAGCTTTTCGACAATAGACGCAACCGAGGCCGGATAGCCGTCCTTGTTGATGCCGTTGAAGATGATGTCGAACGGGCCATCGGTCGTCTGAAGCGCGGCTACGGCTTCGCCCACATGATAGCGGATCAGCCTGTCATAGCCGAGGACAGCGAGGTGGTCACGCGCCATGGCCGAGAGGGATTCATCCCAGACGGCGTGATGCACGACGCCGCCGCCGTTCTCTTGCACGGCGCGCGCAAACCAGGCCGTGGAATAGCCATAGCCGGAGCCGAGTTCAAAGACACGCTGCGCGCCGATCAAGCGTGCAAGCTGATAGCAGAGCCGGCCGGCGACCGGCCCGATGATCGGGAAGTCGTGCTGGGCCGCGTAGTCCTCCATTTTTTGAAGTTCAGGGGGGCGGGGCGGCACAAGCTCTTCAAGATAGCTGCTGACCTGGGGAGCGATTAGGTCGAGAGACATGGGCTGGTTCCTTGTGATTCGTTCCTTGTGGGTTCCTCGTGCGCCGAACGATTGGGGAGGCGTTAGGCGCGCGCTGTGGCGCGTGCGCGCCGCGCTTGGCGTTCTTGCCGGATCTGAGTGCTGAGCGGCACGGCGGGGCCGCCGCGCATCAGGTTGATGATCTCGGCCATGATACAGACCGCGATCTCTGCCGGGGCGCGTGCGCCGATGTCGATGCCGATGGGCGCAAAGACGCGGTCAAACTTGGCGGGGTCGATCCCCTGTTCTTGTTCGAGCAGGTCGAATACGGCGCGGATGCGCCGCTTGCTGCCGATCATGCCGATGTAGGCCAGCGGGTCGTCCAGCACTTCGAGCAGCGAGTCCACGTCGTACTGGTGTCCGCGCGTCACCAGCACAATATAGGTGTGGCGGTCGAGCTTGCCCTGGTCGCGCAGTTTGGCCAATTCGGCGCGGAACGGCCCGGCGATAACCTGTTTGGCGCTGGGGAAGCGCGCCGGGTGGGCATACTGCGGGCGGTCGTCGAGGACGGTGACTTCGAAATCGCAGGTGGCGGCGATCGAAGCCAGGGGGACGGCGATATGCCCCGCGCCGACGATGACCAGATGCGAGGGCTGGACCAAGGCTTCGACAAAGACTTTGACCATGCCTTGGGGGCGCGTGTAGCTCAGATGGCGGTGCTCGCGCTCGGCCAGGGCGCGCCGCGCGTCGTAGAGCACGCCGGGCGTGAGGTCGCCCAAGCCGAGATCGCCCACGGCGGGCCGTTCTTTGTCGAGCCAGACCAGGCAGTGATTGCCCACGGTGTGGGCAAAGCTGCCGTCGGCGGCGGTGACGGTGACGGTTGCAACCGACTCGCGGCGGTCAAGCGAGGCGAGCAGCGCTTTGAGGACCGCGCTGCTCATGGGGCCGCTCATTGCGCCGCTTACGGGACCGGCAGTGGGGCCGTTCATGGCGTGTCGCTGCGCCAGGGTTCGATAAAGACGTTCATGATGCCGCCGCAGACGCCAAGGCTCTGCATCGAGATCTCGTCGGTCAAGTCGACGCGGACGTTGCGCGGCAGGCCCTCTTGGATCACGTCCAGCCCGGCGCGGATCACGTCGGCTTCGCCGCAGCCGCCGCCGATGGTGCCGACGTGCTGTCCATAGGGATGAATGATCATTTTGGCGCCGACCTCGCGCGGTACCGAGCCTTTGACATCGGTAATGGTAGCGACGGCGACGGTCAGCCCCTGGTCGACGAGCGTCTGCAAGGCATGATAGAGTGTGGCGGGCATAGCAATCTCCAGACAAAGCAAATCCCGCCCGCGGCCGGAGTCGAGGCAGGCAGCCGATGTGCGATGGTGGTATTGTACCACAGCGAGCGGCGGTCGGGCAGCGGCTCAGAGCGTGGAAGGGGCCAGCGCCTGATAGTCGCTAGGGGTGTCGATGTCGCGCAGGATGGCGTCGCTCTCCACTGCCACATAGACGATGGTCTTGGCGTGGCGCACGACCAGCGTGCGCAGCGTTTCGTCGCGGCCCAGGGCGAGCAGTTCCGGCCAGAGTGCGGCGGGCAGATAGATGGGGTGGCCGCGGCGCTCGCCATAGCGCGGGATGACCAGATAGTCGGGGGTTTGGCGCGCCTGGCATAAAATCGTCTCTAGAACCGTGACGGGAATATGCGGCTGGTCACCCAGGGCCAGCAGCGCGCCCGCTGTGGGCGCATCCGCAGCCTGTAGATGGCGCACACCGGTTTGGTAGGAACTGAGCATCTCGCCCTGGAGATAGCCGGGGTTGTCGACGATCAGCGCAGGCGCGCCGGCCAGGGCATCGACCATCTCGGCGCGGCGATGGCCGACGACGCAGACGACCGGCTGCGCGCCTGCCGTGTCCAGGTGGCGCACGACCGCGGCCAAGACTGTGGTCCCCTGCCAGGGGAGCAGTTGTTTGGGCGTGCCCATGCGTGTGCTGCGCCCGGCGGCGGCGACGATGGCGGCGATGGAGAGGGGAGACGGCGTCTGGCTCATGCGGCGTAGGCGAGGACTGGGCCGTCGAGACAGAGCACGCTGCCTTCGTGTTCGCACGCGCCGCAGATACCGATGCCGCAGCGCATATAGGCTTCCCAACTGAGCTGGCAGGGCAGATGATGGGCGGCAGCCAGGGTTTGCAACGCGGCCAACATGCCATGCGGGCCGCAGGCGTAGATGGCGTCGATTGCGCCGGCAGCGGCACGCGGGGCCAAGGCATCGGTGACGCGGCCGGGCAAGCCGTGGCTGGCATCTTCGGTGGTCGCGATGATCTCCAGGTGCGGCGACTGGGCGGCCAAGGCGGCGAAGCGGTCGAGATAGAGCAGGTCGGGCGCGGTGCGCGCCCCGACAATCACGGTGCATTGTGCCTTAGGTGCGGTGCGTGCCAGCCAGAGCAGCGGGGCCACGCCATAGCCGCCGCCCACCAGGGCCAGACGCCGGTGGGCCGGGTTGAGCGTGAAGCCGTGTCCGAACGGCCCGCGCAGCCAGAGCCGGTCGCCCGTCTGCAATTGGTGGGCCAGGTGACTAAACGGCCCCACATCGGTGATCATCAGCGTGATCGGGTCGGCGTTGACGAGCGAGAAGGGTTTTTCGTCGAAGCGCGGCAGCCAGGCCATGACAAACTGCCCCGGCACGGCCTCCAGCGCGCCGTCGAGCACAAAGGTCTTGGTGCGATAGTTGTCGGCCTGCACAGCGCGGACGGTAAACGGGGCGGGCAGGGTCAGGCGCGGTCGGGACACGGGCAGCTATCTCTTTCTAGTGGCGCGGACACTCCGCTACCATGGTAGCGGCAGAGCGCGGCGGCGTCAATTCCGCTGGGGCCGGATATGCGTCAGGCCGGAGCGGGCGTGGCCACCAGGATCAGGGTGTGCGGGATGGCGCGCAGCGGGGCGAGCGATGAGTCAAGCGGCCAGAGGTCGTCACGCGTATCGGACGGGACGGGCGGCTCAAGCATCCGGGTAATGACCAGATCAACTTCGTGTAGACATTGAAACCAACTGGAAATGGGCAGATGCGCAGCCTGCATGGGCAGATCGGCGGCGAAGCGCCACGCCACCGGCGACCGGTCAAAATAGTCGCGCACCGGGAAAGCGCTCAGGTCACCGTCGTCTTCGTCCAGGAAGCAGTCGCGCAAGGGGTGGTCGAGGCTGATGACCAGCCGCCCGTCCGGCGCAAGCAGGCGGCGGCAGGCTGTCAGCGCGGCGCTGAGGTCTTGGACATAGGGCAGCGAGTGGATCGCCAGGATCAGCCCCCAGCCGGGCGCGACAACCTGATCGGCCTGGGCGGCGTCGGCCTGCAGCCAGGTGATGTCGACGGCATGGCGCGCCGCCAGTTGCCGCGCATGGGCAAGCTGCGCCGCGCTGAGGTCGAGACCGGTGACTTCGGCCCCGGCACGGGCGCAGGCGACGGTGTTGTGGCCGCCGCCGCAGCCGATGTCGAGCACACGCCGCCCGTGCAGATCGCCCAGGAGCCGGAGATCGGCTTCGTCGGGGGCGAGCGCACCGTAGGTCACTGTGTCGCAGGTCGTGTCGCGGCGGGTAAGGTAGGCGGCGCTGGCGCGCTCCCAAGCGCGGGCCATGTCAAAATTCCTATCGTGATTAGGGCGGGCGTGCATGGGCGTTCTCTCTAGACCGGCTTTCCCTAGACCGGTGCGGCAGACGCGGACCGGGCGTCAGCGCCATTATGGCTGGGGTGTGCGGGCTTGTCAATCAAGCGGCGCGGAATGCGCGACAGGCCGGGGTGGGGTATGATTGGGGAAAGCCGATCATCCGGGACGGCTTCCGAACCCGGTGCTATGAACTAAGTGCTATGAACCAAGTGCTATAACCAAGTGCTATACAGACAGCGCCATTGAGCAGGAGGAGTCTATGCTGGTGGTTCATGTGTTTGTGCATGTCCATGCGGACCAGGTCGAGCCGTTTATCGCGGCGACGCTGGACAACGCCCGTGCCAGCGTGCAGGAGCCGGGCATTGCGCGCTTCGATGTCGTTCAACAGATCGACGACCCCACGCGCTTTGTGTTGGTCGAGGCATACCGGACCGAGGAGGCCCCGGCGCAGCACAAGGAAACGGCCCACTATCAGCGCTGGCGTGACACGGTTGCGCCGATGATGGCGTCGCCGCGGCAGAGCGTGAAATACACCAACCGTTTTCCTGACGATGCGGGGTGGTGACCATGATCGCAGCGTTTGAGTTTGCCACGGCCCAGCAGATCGTGTTTGGGACGGGCAGGGCGCAGGAGATCGGGAAGCGGGCTGCCCAGTTCGGCAGGCGCGGCCTGGTGGTGACCGGCCAGCGCAGCGACCGTGTGCTGCATCTGCTGCGGGAGTGGGCGGCGCAGGGGCTGGTCGCCGCGATCTATGCGGCGGACGGCGAGCCGACGGTGGCGGCGGTCTTGGAAGGGGTCGAGACGGCGCGCGCCGCCGGCTGCGATTGGGTGATCGGCATCGGCGGGGGCAGCGCCGTGGATATGGGCAAGGCAATCGCCGCACTGCTGACCAACCCCGGCGAGCCGCTGGATTATCTGGAGGTGGTGGGCAAGGGGCAGGCGCTAACCGAACCCTCGGCGCCGATGATCGCAGTGCCGACCACGGCGGGCACGGGCGCCGAGGTGACGCGCAACGCTGTGTTGGCTGTGCCGCAGCAGCGCGTCAAGGTGAGCCTGCGCAGCGCCACAATGCTGCCGCGGCTGGCGGTGGTGGACCCGGAACTGACCTACAGCATGCCGCCGGCGGTGACGGCCAGCACAGGGCTGGACGCGCTGACGCAGTGTATCGAGCCGTTTGTGTCGAACCAGGCAAACCCGCTGACCGACGCGGTGGCGCGCGAGGGGATCCCGCGTGCGGCGCGCAGCCTGCGCCGCGCCTATGGTAACGGCGAAGACGCCGAGGCGCGGCAGGGGATGGCGCTCGCCAGCCTGTTTGGCGGGCTGGCGCTGGCCAATGCCAAGCTGGGCGCGGTGCATGGGTTTGCCGGGGTGCTGGGCGGCATGTTCCCGATTCCGCATGGTATCGTCTGTGCGCGGCTGCTGCCCTATGTGATGGCGATGAATGTAGCCGCCCTGCAGCGCCGCGGCGACCCGGCGGGGCAATTGGCGCGTTTCGACGAGGTAGCTCGTTTGGTGACCGGGGAGAGTACGGCGCGCGCCGCCGACGGCGTGGCGTGGATTCAAGAGTTAGCGATGGATCTACAGGTCGCGCCGCTGCGCGAGTTTGGGCTGGCCGCGGGGGACTTTGCCGAGGTGATCGCCAAGTCCAAGGTGGCGAGCAGCATGAAGGGCAATCCGTTGGTGTTGAGCGACGACGAACTGGCGGAGATTCTGGCCCAGGCGGTTTGATGCGTGCTGTCCCGAACGGGATACGCCCATGGCCCTGCGCGCAGGGCCATGGGCGTATGTGATTGGGCGGTGCGCGGTCAATCGCCGCTGGTCTTGGCGGGCAGGCGCGGCCTGTTGTGCAGATGCACCGGTTCCGGACTTTTGCGGAAACGCATGTTAACCAGTTCCACGGCGAACGAGAAGGCCATGGCGAAATAGGCGTAGTTCTTGAGATGGTAGCTGTGAACCACATCGGGCAGCCAGCCTTCCATCACGAGCAGCGTGCCGATCAGGATCAAAAAGGCCAGCGCCAAAATCTTCATCGTCGGGTGTTTTTCGACAAAGCTGGAGATGCCGCCGGCAAAGAAGATCATGATGGCGGCGGCGATGACCACTGCCGGGATCATGACCCAGAGGTGGCCGGAGAGGCCGACGGCGGTGATCACCGAGTCGAGCGAGAAGATGATATCGACCATGATGATCTGGACGATTACGCCCGTGAAAGAGACCGTGTTGGGAACCGTGCGCCGGGTATGATCTAGCGCTTCCAGCTTTTCATGGATCTCAAAGGTGCTTTTACCGATCAGAAAAAGGCCGCCGGCGATCAGGATGAGATCGCGCCCGGAGATTTCTTGCCCGGACAGCGTGAAGAGCGGCGCGGTGAGACGCATAACCCAGGTGATGCCCAGCAGCAGCAAGATGCGGGTGATCACGGCTAGGCTAATGCCGACGGTGCGAGCGCGGGCACGCTGACCTTCGGGCAGTTTGCCGGAGAGGATAGCGATGAAGATCACGTTGTCGATGCCGAGGACGATCTCCAGGGCAAGCAAGGTTAGAAATGCGACAAGGTTTTGGGTTGTAAACAGGTCTTCCATACAGCCTCGTTGTCTGGTGTGGTTGCGGCAAGATGGGGCATGGGTACCAGCTTCTTTAGCCGAAGCCGCGCCGTCTGAGATCGCTAGCCGAATTGTGGAGAAAATTATACGCCTGCACGCCGCTTCGCCCAAGCGGCGTGCAGGCGTATGACTCCGGGGCGCGACCGGCGCTGCGACGGCGGTTGGAGCTAGGCCGCGGGCTGTGCTACAATGCCCCGCGCATCCTCTGCGCCGCCCAGCGGCGCTGCGCCCACCCTATCAACTGCCCATTACGCCAAGCGTCGTATTATGCAACAGAGCTATCCGCGTACGATATCCGCCCCACGCCGATTCCCCTGGTTGACGGCCGTGCTGGCGCTGGTCTTTGTGGGGTTGCTGCTTGCGCCCAGCCTGCGTAATCTCTCCTTTAATGTCTGGCTGGGAGCTATTGCCACGGGGTTGGCTTTTGGCTTTGTCGCCATGGGGGTCTATCTCTCCTTTCGCGTGCTGGACTTTCCCGATCTGACGATTGACGGCAGTTTGCCCTTGGGCGCGGCGTTGGCCGCCACGCTGATCACGGCGGGCGTCAGCCCTGTGGTCACGCTGCCGGTCGCCTTTGCGGGCGGTGCGCTGGCAGGGATCGTGACGGCGCTGATCGCCACCCGGTTGCAGATTCACAGCTTGCTTGCCTCGATCTTGGTGACGACCGGGCTGTTAAGCGTCAACTTGCGTATCATGGGGCGGTCGAACACGCCGCTGTTGAACACGGACACGATCTTCACGCCATTGGCCGCGCCCTTCAAGAATTGGCTGGAGGCGCTGGGCGGCGAGGCTGCGGCCAAGATGTCCGGCAACCTGTTGGCGATCCTGGTCTTTACGCTGCTGATCTTGGCAGTGAAATGGACGTTGGACTGGTTTATGCGGACGGAAGTGGGGTTGGCGATGCGCGCCACCGGCGACAGCCCGCAGATGATCCGCGCCTTGGGCGCCAACACCGAGTATATGATCGTGCTGGGGATGGCGGTCAGCAATGGTCTGGTCGGGCTGTCCGGCGCGCTGATCGCGCAGTATCAAGGTTTCGCCGACGTCAATATGGGGTTGGGGCTGATCATTGCCGGGTTGGCGGCGGTGATCTTGGGTGAGACGCTGTTCCGTCCAACGCACTTTCACACGGCGACGACGGCGGTGATCGTGGGCATGATCTTTTACCGCGTCGCCATCGCCGCGGCGCTGACTGTGCGTGTGCCGCTGCCGGGGGGCGGCCATTTTGCGATCGACGCGCAGGATGTGAAGCTGGCGACGGCGCTGCTGGTCTTTGTGGCGTTGTGGCTGACCCATGTGCAGAAACGGCGGGCGTGAGTATGTTGCGGCTCGATGGCGTGCATCAGGTTTTTCACCGCGGCGATGTCAACGAAGTCCACGCGCTGCGCGGGCTGAATTTGGAAGTGCCGGCAGGTCAGTTTGTGACGGTGATCGGCAGCAACGGCGCGGGCAAGTCCACGCTGTTCAACGTGGTGGCGGGGGTCTTTGCGCCGAGCGAGGGGCGCATTGTGCTCAATGGGGAAGATGTGACGCGTACACCGGAGCATCGCCGCGCCCGGCTGATTGGCCGGGTCTTTCAGAATCCGCTGCTGGGCACGGCGGCCTCGATGAGCATCGCGCAGAACCTGGCGCTGGCGCTGCTGCGCGGGCGGCGGCGCCGGTTAACGCCGGGGGTGACGCCTGGGCGCGAACGCCAGTTCCGCGATTTGCTGGCCCCTTTGGGGCTGGGCCTGGAGAACCGGCTGGATGCCAAGGTGGCGCTGCTCAGCGGTGGGCAGCGCCAGGCGTTGACGCTGCTGATGGCGACGATGACCCAGCCCCGCCTGCTCTTGTTGGACGAACACACGGCGGCGCTGGACCCCGGCACGGCGCAGAAGATTCTGGAGTTGACGCGCGCGCTGGTGGCGCAGCAGCAGTTGACGACTTTGATGATCACGCACAACATGCAGCAGGCGCTGACCACCGGCGACCGCACCTTGATGATGGACGGGGGACAGATCGTGCTCGACCTGTCGGCGCAGGAGCGCGCCTCGATGTCGGTGCAAGACCTGGTGGATCAGTTCACGCAAGTGCGCCATGCGGAACTGGCGGACGATGAACTCTTGTTGGCCTAGCACGCTTGGCCTGGTGCGTTTGGCCCCGTGCGCTTATCGGTATAGGCCGGGCCAGGTGCGCCGGCTTCAAATCTCAATTCCCCAGCAGAGATCGAAGGAGGAGGATATGCGACAGTCGCAGGGACGGCAGATGGACGCGCGGCAGGCGCGGAAGCGAGGGGTGCAGGGGCGGTGGCTCTGGGCGGCGCTGGTGATCCTGGCGCTGGTGAGCGGCTGCGTGGCTCCGGCTGCGCCTGCTCCGGCGGAGTCTGCGCCCGCTGCAGCGGCAGAGGCAACCGCAGCCCCAGCCGAAGAAGCGGCAGCAGAGGCCGAAGCCACGGCCGCGCCCGCCGAAGAAGCCGCTGCGGAGGAGACCGCGCCGGAGGATATCCCGGTCGTCGGGCTGGTCAAGCTCGTCAGCCATCCGGCGCTGGACGCCGAGCAGCAGGGGGTCAAGGATGCGTTGGCCGAAGCGGGGTATATCGACGGCGAGACGGTGCGGCTGATCGAAGCCAACGCCGAAGGGGATATTCCCACGCTGACGACCATCGCCCAGCAGTTTGTGGACGAAGGGGTGGACCTGATGGTGACGACCAGCACCCCGGCGACGCAGGCGGCGTATAACGTGACCAAGGACCAGGAGGGGCCGCCGATCGTCTTTAACGCGGTGACCAGCCCCTATGCCGCCGGGTTTGCCACCGCCGCCGACGACCATCCGAGCTGGGTGATCGGCATCCAGGCCTTGGCCCCGGTGGAAGACGCGCTGGCGCTGATCCCGCAGTTGATCCCCGGCATCCAGACCGTCGGCTATATCTACAACCCGGCAGAGGCCAATTCGGTGGTCAACACCGAGATCGCTATGCCCGAAGCAGAGAAGTTGGGGCTGATGCTGGAGGTGACGACGATCAGCAACAGCAGTGAGGTGCAGACCGCGGCCGAAGCGTTGGTCTCACGCGGGGCGCAAGCCTTCTTTGTCAGCACCGACAGCACGGTGGTGGCGGGGCTGGAGGCGTTGGTGAAGGTGGCGAACGATAACGACATTCCACTTTTTGCCAACGACCCGTCGAGCGCCCAGCGCGGCGCTGCGGTGGCCCTGGGGCTGGACTACTACCAGGATGGCCTGGACACCGGCGCACTGGCGGTTGGGATCTTAAAAGGCGAACTGGACATCGCGGCCACGCCCATCGAACGGCAGCGCAAGGGCAGTTTGGCCGTCAATGTGGCTGCGGCGAGTGAGCAGGGGTTGGAACTCCCGCAGGAGTTTATCGACCAAGCGGCGACCGTGTTTGAGTAAGCTTTGACCTGTTTTTGAACCGTTGCGGCGGGCGTTAGGGCCAGGGGCCAGGGGGATCGATCCCCCTGGCCCCTTGTCGCATATCTGGAGGGCGGCTGCGTAACTGTGTTAGGGGCTGATTTAGTAGCCTCGCCACCAATCCTTGCGTGAGCGCGGGTCGGTGAAGGAGCCGCGGTCGCGCACCGCGACCAGAACTTGACTATAGCGGGCTGTGCCGACCGGGTCGCCGTTGTGCAGGCCGGGCAGTGAGCCGCGCCCGCCTGCGTTGCCTGTCTGATAGGCCGCCAGCAGGTTGGGGTCCACGCAGAAGCCCTCTAGATGGACGCTGTAGCCGTTGGCGACGGTGTCCTCACGCGTATAGACCAGGGTGAGGCGCTGCGGATCGGCGTAGACGACGAGCGCCTTGAAGCCGCCGCCGTAGATTTCCGCGCCGCGCGTGGGGATACGCAGCGTTTCGCCCGGTGTGGTCTGGATGGCAAGCAGCGAGACCTCTACAGTCTGAAGTTCGTCGCCGCGGCAGCCATCACCGCCGCAGTTCCAATTCCAGTCGCGCACGCGGAAGGCGCGGGTGAAGACAGGGGCGCGTCCGTCCACCACCGCGGCCAACTGCGGCGCGTCGCCGTCCGCCGGCCCATTGATATCGACCAGGCTCAGCGCGGCGTCGAAGGGCACATAGCCGCGCAGGGCCAGGTTCAGGTCGCCGTGCAGGCTGTCGGGCCGGTCGCTGGCAGGCCCGCCGACCGGGATGGCGCTGTACTGGTTGGCGGAGGTCGCAGGACAGCCAGCGTCACCCGTTTGGGGGACCGGGGCAGGCGTTTCGGTGGGAGGCAGCGTGGGCGGCACGTCCGCGGCGAGGGCCTCCGGCGAGAGGTTCGGCGCGGCCTTTTGTGCCATCGCAGATGCAGCGAATTCATTCGATACGGCGGGTGCAGCGGATGCGGCCAAAGCCGCCACTGCCGCCGCAGGGGCGGCCGCGACAGGGGTGTCGGTGGGCGTCAAGGTGGCGGTCGCCGTGGCAGTGAGGGCCGGCGTAGGTGCAGCCTCGCGCCAGTGCGTCACTTCGACGATACGCGTGACCTCGACGACACGCGTGACCTCGACGATGTGCGCGGTGGGGGTCGGCATGGCAAAGACCGTGGCGCGCACCGCCAGGCTGATCAGCCGGACATCGGGCCGACGCCCGGCCTGGATGGTATAGCTTGCCAGCAGCACAAGCGCCAGGGTGAGGACAAAGACAAGCCGTCGCATGTGATTGCTACTATAGCCCAGAGGCGGCGTCGCAGCCAAACGGTGAGGCCGCGGTGAGGGGCGTTGAGCGCGCCCAAGTACAGGAAGCCGAGATCAAGCGCGGTGCGTATGGGATAGGAGGTACGTCCTGGCGGAATGGGGACAATTGGCTGTATCACGCCGGGGAAAGTGGAGTATACTCGGAGGTGAAGCTCCGGCTCATCCGCTCTGCGGGCTACATAACCTTGTTTGCCGTGTCGAATTTCGACAGCGGCCTCTGTCACATGGGGACTCAGCGCAAAAGGAGGCGACGCCATGATATTGCGCCCTGTCCATTGGCCTGACTTTGATGCCGGCTGGAACCGGCGCGGTGCGGCTGCGGCCTTCCGCCCGGTGTTGATTGCCCTGCTCGCGCTGCCCTGCCTGCTTTGGGTCGCCGGCCGTGTGGCGTTCTGGATGCAAGCATCTGCGGCGAAACTGGCCGCTCGCCCCGATCTGGGCCACGCCGTGATCGGCGGGGTCAACGCGGCGCTGTTGGGGATCATGCTGGTGGTGGTGCTGTGCAGCGCCTACTGCGTGGCCGGGTGGGCTGTGGGGGGATTGTTGTATGGCCTGCTGGCGTGGCGGGACATATGGCCCAAGTCGCGCTGGGGATGGGCGGGTACGCTGATGGCATTGGCGGCGGCGTGGGGAGGAATATTCTATGGCTTGCACAGCGCCATCCTGTCTCGCTATAGCCCGCCCGATGTCGAAGCGCTGCTGGTCTGGTTTGGTCTGCCGGGGCTGCTCTATGTCTGGGCGGCGGCGCTGCGCCAGGGCAAGGTGATCTAGACCGCCCGCGCCGTCGATGTAACGCGGTTGCGCCGCGTCAACGCGGTCAAGATCGGCGGTGTGGCCAACGTGCTGAGGATCACGACGATCACGATGATGCTGAAAAGCTCGTCGCTGACGATCCCCAAGGCTTGGCCGGTGGCCGCAAAGATCAAGCCGACTTCCCCGCGCGGCACCATTCCCCAACCGACCATGCTTTTGTCGACTGGACCTGCCACCAGGCCCGCCACAGCTTTGCCGATGAAGGCTACGGCGGTGACGGCGAGCGCGACGCCCAGGACCTGAGGGTCGAAGAGCGGCTCCAAACGCACGCTCATGCCGGTCAGCACAAAGAAGAGCGGCACAAGGAACCAGCCCAGCGGCTCGATCAGGTCCTCGACATGGCGTTCGGCGTGGTGATCGAGGATGGAGAGCAGCGTTTGTTTCTCCTGGGTCGGTGTGGCCTCCGCATAGTCGCGCACGTCTTGGACGACCTGGGGGTCTTTGAAGTAGCGGAAGTGTACCGGGTCGAGCACCAGGCCGGCGGCGAAACTGCCGATGATCGGGGCAAGCCCGATCAGATCGGCCAGATACGCCATGACCAGGCAGAAGGCAATGGCCGCGGTGAACTTCATCCCGTGCCCGGTATGGATGGCCGACAGCCCGCGCCCGACCAGCGGAGCCAGCATCTGCCCCAGCACGATGGCCCCGACGAGAAAGGCGAGCGCTTTGGCGGTGATCCAGGTGATGTCTAGCGGGCTGACGCTGCCTGCGGTGACGATCGCCGAGACAACGGCCAGGATGATCAGGCCAAGCACGTCGTCGATGACGGCTGCGCCCAGCACGATTTTAGCTTCCGCCGAGTTGATGATCCCCAAGTCTTGAAAGACGCGCGCCGTGATGCCGACGGAGGTCGCAGTCAGCGTGGCGCCCAAAAAGAGATAGGCGTTAAAGCCCAGGCCGGGCAGCAGCCAAGGGCCGACGACATAGACGCCAAGCACAAACGGCACGATCACGCCCACGCAGGCCACCAAGAAGGCGCGCACCCCAACCCCGCGCATTTCGTTGATGTTGGATTCGAGACCCACCTGAAAGAGCAGGATGACCACGCCAAGCTCGGCCAGGAAGGCGATAATCTCATTCTTCAGGAGGGGTTCGGCCAGGTTCAACCCGATCAACCCCAGGTTGCCCAACGCGACCCCTACCAACAGTTCCCCCAGGACAGGCGGTTGGCCGACGCGCTCCAAGAGCAGGGCCACGCGCGCGGCCAACAAGATGATGGCGACCCAAAGAAAAATGCTCCCGATATGCAACGCTTCCATCGCTACGCTCCATCTACAGCCCAACGCAGCCCTGCACAGACGCCGGCGGCGATGTGGGGTCGAAGGATGTTGGCCAATGCAGTTGGACAACTTTGCGATTATAGAGGGCGGGGGGCAGGTTCACAAACCCTGGGAAGCGTCAAAAGCGTACGCAGATTTGAGCCAAGAGCGGTCTGCCCTATGTGCCGGACAGCCCGCTCTTGGCAAAAAACGGGGTGTCGTGAAGCGGGGGTCAGTGGGTCTTGAAGACCAGTGACACCGAGACAGGGGTGTCGATGGTTGAGGACATAGAGAACGCCGTCAAAATGGCGCGAACCTCTTGAAATCTCTGCGTGTCAGGACTACACTAGAGAGAAATCTTCAAGTCTCGATGGCTGAATTTGGCCCGCCAATGCGTTGATCAGAGTGGCGGCCTTGCCCCTACATCCTCCCTATCCGCCATTCTCGCCGCGTGATCTGTGCTGTGTGACGCCTGAGCGGGAGGTGGCCTGTGTCCCCCTGTCTCTATGCGCTGCTGGTCGGCATCAACGACTATCCTGACCCGCGCCACCGGCTGGCGGGGTGCGTCAACGATGTGACGCGTATGGAGCGCTATCTGCGGGCGCGCATGGCGCAGGAGCGTTTTGACCTGCAGCTCCAGGCGCTTACCGATAGCCAGGCCGGCCGAGACGCAATCGTCGCCGCCTTTGGCCGCCTCGGCCCGGCGCGCGCCGAGGATGTTGTCTTCTTCTTTTTCAGTGGGCATGGGTCGCAGGCAGTCACGCCGCCGGAACTGCGCCCGGATGAACCCGATGGGCTGGACGAAACGTTGGTCTGCTGGGACAGCCGCACGCCAGGCGGGTGGGACTTGGCCGATAAGGAGTTGGCGCAGCTGATCGCCGTGGCGGGCGCGCAGGGCGCGCATGTGCTGGTGATCTTGGACTGCTGCCACTCCGGTTCCGGCACGCGTGCGCCGCTGCAAGCTGCCAACGAACGGCGGATCGCGCCGGACGAGCGGCCGCGCCCCTTTGCCGGCTATCTCTTGGCCGGGACGCGGGGCGCAAGCGGGGCGCGGCCAGAGGGGGAGAGCGGCTGGCACGGCCCGGTGGATGTGCCGCATGTGCTGCTGGCCGCGTGCCGCGCCGACGAAACCGCCAAAGAGGTCGAGTTCGACGGCGTCCCCTGCGGCATCTTCACCAACTATCTGCTGGCGACTTTGGAAAATGCCGGCGACGCCACGACCTATCAAGACCTGTACAAACAGACTCAAGCCCTGGTGTTGGCCCATGCGTTGGAGCAGACGCCGCAGTTTGAGGCGTTGCAGCCGGACGAGTTGCGGCGGCCCTTTCTGGGCGGTGCGCTGCGTGCGCCGATGGCCTATTACACCGTGCGCAATGACCGGCTGTTGGGCTGGGTGATGGACGGCGGCGCGGTGCATGGCATTGCGCCGCCAAGCGACGATGAGACGACCACGGTGGCGCTCTTCCCCATGACGGCAGGCTCCGACGAACTGCGCCTGGTCGCGGCTCGGGTAGGGCAGGGCCGCGTTGTCGAGGTGCAGCCCCATTTGAGCCGTCTTGCGCTGGAGATGGCGCAGCCGCCGGACATAAACGCGACCTATAAGGCGTTGGTGATCGGGCTGCCGCTGCCGCGCTTCACGGTGACGCTGGAAGGGGACGCGCGGGGATGCGAACTGGCGCGGCAGGCGCTGCAGGCGCGCCCGCCGGAGGGCAAGCCCTCGCTCTACGTGCGTGAGGTCGATGCGCATGAGGCCGCCGGTCAGCCGCAGTTGCGCCTGCTGGCGCAGAACGGCGAGTATAGGATCGCCCGGCCCCAAGATGGGCGTGCGCTGGTGGGGGAGATCGCCGGCTATACGCCCGCGACTGCCCATCAGGCGATTGACCGGCTGGAGCATATCGCGCGCTGGACACAGACGGCGGAACTGCGCAACCCGACCAGCCGCATCCCAAGCGATGCCGTCGATATCGGCCTGGTGGTGGCCGGGCGCGAACTGCCGCCGGGCAATCTGCGGCTGGTCTACCAGGCGCGGGGCGGCGGTTGGGAACAGCCGGTGTTTCGGGTGCGGCTGAGGAACCGCTGGAGCGAGGCGCTGTATTGCGCCTTGGTCTCCTTGAGCGAAAGCTATGCAGTCTCCACGGGGCTTTTTCCGGCACTGGTACGGCTGGCCCCCGGCCAGGAGGCGATGACGCGCACGCTCTATGGCCGCGTGCCCGATGCGCTGTGGCAGCAGGGCATTAGCGAGCGCCGCGACATCCTCAAGGTGATTGCCGGCACGGCGGAATTTGACCCCACGCTGTTGAACCAGCCCAGCCTTGACGCCCCGCGGCCGCTCGGCACACGCAGTCTCCCCCAGCCCGCAGGTTCCTTGGACCGTCATCTCCAGCGGCTGCAACTGCGCGACACAGAGGAGGGCAGCGCAGCGGAGCAGTTCCCCGATTGGGTAACCGGGCAGATCGCTTACAGTGTGGTGCGCCCGCTGCCCGCTGCGCCTCCGGCGCATGGGCCGAGCGGATAGGGGGCGCGTAAGGAGTGAAGATGCAGGAGTTTGCCCGCAGTCGCGCCGTGATCGTCGGCATCAATGCCTATCAAAACGGCATTCACAGCCTACGCACCCCGGCGTGTGACGCGATCGCGCTGGCGTTGGCGCTGCGCAAACAGCACGGCTATTTCCCCGTTTATCTGCGCAAGGATCGCCGGGCGACACTCGACGGGCTGCGTACGCTGTTGTATCGGCGGCTGCCGCACAGCACGGATGAGCGCGAGCGGCTGCTGTTTTACTTTGCGGGCCATGGCGTGGCGCTGCCGGGGAAGGGCGGGCCGGAAGGCTTCTTGCTGCCGCAGGATGCGCAGCGTGACAACCGTGACAGCTATCTGCCCATGCAGGAACTTTCCACGGCGTTGGAAAAGCTGGGCTACCATCATCTGCTGATAATCCTCGACTGCTGCTTTGCCGGCGCATTTAGCTGGGCATCGGGGCGTGAAACCGACCTGGCGCCGGACTCGGTGCTCTACCGCGAGCGGTTTGCCCACTACATTGACAGTCCGACCTGGCAGGTGTTGACCTCGGCCTGGTATGACCAGCGCGCCCTGGATGTGGCCGGCGGCTATGCGCTGGGCAACCGCGAGAACGGCGACGAGCATTCGCCCTTTGCCGCGGGGCTGCTGGCGGCCCTGGGTGGCCGGGCCGACATTTTGCCTCAGCCGGACGGCGACGGCGTGATCTTAGCCTCGGAACTGATTGCCTATCTGGAGGTTTGGTTCGCCCAAGCGCACGCCACCCAGAATCAGACGCCGATGTTGTGGCGGGTGCGGCCTGAGCAAAGCGGGCAGTATTTGTTCCTCAACCCCGGCCATGCGCTGAACCTGCCCCCCACGCCGCCGCTCCAGCCGGATGACAACCCATACTTGGGTCTGAAATCGTACAGCGAAGCAGACCGGGCGCTCTTCTTTGGCCGCGAGGCGCTGGCCGACCAACTGGCAGACGATCTCCCCAAACGGCCGCTGACGATCGTGTTGGGCGCGTCGGGCGCGGGCAAGACCAGCCTGGTGCAGGCGGGGCTGCTGCCGCGGCTGCGGGCGCGCCGCGATGTCCGGTGGCATCTGCTGGAGGTGATTCGCCCCGGCACATCGCCGCTGACCACGCTGGAGGCATTGCGGCTGCCGTCGGGCGGGACGCTGGGCGAGTGGTGCGCGGCGCAGGGCGTCACGCCGGCGACCCGCCCGTCGGCGTTGGGCGAGGCGCTGGGCGAGGCGCTGCAGCGCACAGACCCTTCACAGCAACTACCTCCAGATAAGGTGCTGTTGGTGGTGGACCAGTTGGAAGAGCTGTTGACGATGGGCGATGCGCCTGCCCGCCGCGACCAGTTCTTGCAGCAGGTGGTGCGCGGCCTGGAGTCTCTGCCGGGGAGGCTGCATGTCGTCTTTACGCTGCGCTCCGATTTTGAGCCGCAGTTCGACCGCCCCGACCTGCGCCCCTATTGGCAGCCTGCCGCACGCTTTGTCGTCCCGCTTCTCGGTGCAGCGGAGCTGCGGGAGGTGATCGTCAAACCCGCCGCCGGCCTGGGGCTGCGTCTTGAACCGTCGGACCTGGTGGACGAGATCATCGCAGAGGTGGCGCAGATGCCCGGCGCGCTGCCGCTGCTGTCGTTCACGTTGAGCGAGATGTATCTGCGCTATCTGCGGCGCCAAGACGCGGCGCAGCGTGTACTCCAGATCCTAGATCGCAGCCTAACCCGGCAAGATTATCAGGCGCTGGGCGGCGTCACGGGGGCGATCCGGCAGCGGGCCGAATCGCTGTACGAGACGCTCGACCCGCTGCACCGGCGCACGCTGCGCCGCGTGATGCTGCGTATGGTGGCGGTGGAGCATGCCACGGCGCGGCGGCGCGTCTATCAGACGGAACTGGTCTATACCGACGTTGCCGAAAATGAACGGGTGGAATGGATGTTGGCGCGGCTGCGGCAAGAACGGCTGGTCGTGGCCGACGCCGATGCTCAAGGCCCGTATTATGAGCCGGGGCATGATGCGCTGGTGCTGAGTTGGCCGCGGTTGAGCGGTTGGATACGCGACGAGCAGCAGAAACCCGACAGCCTGACCTTTCAGCGGCGGATGACACAGGCGGCGCAAGAGTGGGAGAACCTGACGGGCCGCGATGCGCGCCAGGGGCAGCGCCGTAGCCGGTGGATGGCGCTGGGACGGCAAGCGCAGGATTTCTTCTCGGTGATCGGCCGTGAGACGGACGCCTTGCTCTGGAGCAGCGCCGAGCGCAGCGCGCTGCTGGAGCTGATCTTGGTGCGTGCCACGCACTGGATGAACGCGCCGGAGGTACGCTTTGCCGAAGCGAGCGTGCGCCACCATCGCCGCCGCCGGCAGCTAGGCCTGGCCGTGATAGCTGTCCTGGCGCTGCTTGCGCTGGCGGCCTCGTCGGCGGCGCTGCGCTCTGAACTGCTGCGCCGGGTGACCTTGCGTGAGCAGTCGCGCCTGTTGAGCACGTTGAGCGAGCAGCAGTTGACTGTAGACCCGGCGGCTGCGATCAAGCTGGCGTTGGACGCACTGCCTAGCGCCGAACAGCCGCGCCCCTATCTCGCCGCCGCCGAATTTGCCATCAGCCGGGCGCTGCAGGCGAGCCTGGAGAATGAATACCAAGCGCCGGCAGAGAGAATTGTCCTAGAGCCGTTGGAGATCGCCCACGGCGAGATTGCGCTGGCGGACGATACAGGGCTGAAGGTGCTGCCCTATCTGCCCCATCTGCAGCAAGCCGCGGTGCTGACGACCACGCGCATGACTGGGATCGGCTGGAACCCGGTCGATAACACGAAGCTGCTTGCCTATGCCGCGCGGGGGGTGATGGTCTGGCAGGGGGGGCGGATCGCAGCCCAACAGCAATTTCCCGACCGCGTGCTGTGCGCCGTCTGGCATCCGGCGGGGGATGAAATCGCGGTCTGCGCCGGCAGCCGGCTGTGGCTGTGGCGGGCTTCCAGCCCACCTGAAGCCATCGCCGTCTTGGCGGGCAAGGTGCAGGCGGCGCAGTGGTCGCCGCAGGGCCGCCGGCTGGCGGCCTA
Organism: Caldilineaceae bacterium; assembly: GCA_020845455.1. Classification (GTDB taxonomy): domain Bacteria; phylum Chloroflexota; class Anaerolineae; order Caldilineales; family Caldilineaceae; genus QEUY01. The sequence continues at coordinate 10,051 of JADLFO010000186.1, read as the reverse complement.
TGACGATACGCAGCAGATCGTGCTGTGGGACAACCGGCTGCGCCAGATGGTCGGGAAGCCTGTCGCCAACCACGCCTGGGCCACCCAGATGATGGCCTGGTCTGCCGACGACGATCACCTGGTCACCAGCGCGCGCGGGTCGGTGCATGTCTGGTCGGCAAGCCGGGGGGAGATGGTAGCGGAGGCTACGCACGGCAGCCGTGTGGGCGGGCTGATCTTTGACACAGGTACGCTGTCCAAGACATTTTTAGTGTGGGGGCAGGACGGGCCGCCGACGCGCATGTCGCTGGAGGGTACGCCGCTCTATACCTATACGGTTGCCGCCGCCGCGCCCAGCCGCCGCCATGATCTGCCTTTTTGGGATGGCGACGCGCGGCGGATGGTCACAGTCGACGAGGGGCGGAACACGGTCTGGAATCTGGCGGTAGAGCCGCCGTCGGCGCAGCCGCTTGACTTGGAGGCGACGGTCGTGGCTGCGGGCTGGTATTCGCCCTACCTGGCGACCGGCGACAAGGACAACCGGCTGCACATTTGGGACACGACGCCGATGGCGCAAGGCAGGCCGCCGCAGCATGTGCTGGAGTTGTTCGGCCATTCGCGGCGCGCCGACATGGACATCGCCTCGGTCGAATGGCGGCGCGGGGCAACCGTCCAACTGCTGTCGGTTTCGTCGGATGGCAGTATGCGTGTCTGGGATGTGTTTGATGCCGGGGGGCGTCCGCTCTGTGCGGACGGCGACGCGGGCAGCGCGCCGATCTGCAACGCGCACTATCATCGCGCCGCCTATACGGCCGCCCCCATCCGGCGCGCACAGTGGCTAGGGCCGGACACGGTGGCGGCGCTGCGCGAGGATTGCGTGTTGCTCGTCTGGACGATGGAGCGCCCACCCCAGGAATATGCCACCCCTTGGCAAAGCGGCTGTGATGTGGCGTGGAGTCCTGCCGGCGACCGCGCTTTGGTCTATACGACCGACCCGGACACACCCGCGCCCTACGGCGCGATCGTCGAGCTGGCGACGGGCGCGCGCGCGGCAGCATTCTCCGCGCCGATCGTGGATGCACGCTGGCTGGAAGCCGGGCTGCTGCTGTCGGAGCAGGCTGGGACGGGGGCAGTGACGCGCCTGATCGACCCTGACCAGCCGCCGGCAACAGGCACGGTGTTGACACTGTCCGGCGACTTGGACGCCGTGGATGCGACGGAGGATCTGATCGCCGCGCCAGGGGTGAGCAATACACTGGTGATTGTCGACGCCGGCGACGGCAGGTCCACGGTTCTGCCCGGCTCGCGCGGGGTGCCATTGGCGCTCGCCTGGCACAACAACGGCAATATCCTGGTCAGCATGGCGAGCGTGGTGACGCCGACCTTGAGCGTGGAGGTGCTGATGTGGAATGTGGCCGACCGGGCGGCGCGGCCCGTGTGGGCATCGGCGGGCCAGAACCCGCGCTCGGCGATTGCCGTGGCCTCGGACGTGAGCCTGCTGGCGGTGGTCACCAATACGCTCACGACGGTGATAGACATGGTCGAGGGGGAACCCTGGTGGACGTGGGACCCCCACGGCAGCGAAGGGGTCAACGGCATGCAGTGGATCACGCAGTCTTCATGGCGGGGGCGAGGGAAGCGCCCACTGCTGCTCACATGGTCTGGCGACGGCAGCGTACGCGTGTGGGATGTGCAGCAGCAAGGGGAGATTCTGCGACTGTCGCACACGACGGGCGTCGAGTTCGCCGCAGCCAATGCGGACGGGAGCGGCATTTTGACCGTCGACGCGGGCGGCACGCTGCACATTTGGCGGACCTGGTGGAAAGATCGTGCTGCGCTCGTTCAGTTAGCCAAGGCGCGCGCCGCGCGCCTGCTCCCTTCCGAATAGCGGGCGGGGATCTGCCTGCGGCAGGGGCGCGCCGGCTGGACGGCATTGAAGGGTGGCGCTGAAGGGAGGAGACGATGGGCCGCATGAGAAGAGGTAGGATAGGGTGGGCTGCCGGTCTGTTGGCGGTCGTAGGGACGCTGGTTACGGCTGCCCCGCTCCATGCCCAGCCGGATGGGGACTGCGGCGAGTTGATCGACGCTTATGAACAGGCGCTCAGCCCGCTGGAATGCAAGAAGCTCAACGAGAATTATGCCTGCTATGGACACCGCAACGCCGAAGGCACACCCGCCGATATCGACGCCGATGGGACAGAGTTTTTGTTTGCCGACCCCGGCCACCACCTCCCGATCAACGCGTTTAACACGATCGACACATTGGCCCCGGACGGAACGGTGTTGATGCTGCTGCGCACCGAGGAGGACCCGGTCTATTTCGTGTTGTTTGGCGACTCGGAGATCGGTTCGTTCTCTACCGATGCCAACCGTATCAGCGGGCTGGCGACGGATGATGAGGAACTGTGCGCCGACACCCCTTCGGCGCTGCTGGTCCACACCGACGAAGGCCAGGAGGGCTATGTCTACGTCAACAACGTCGAGATCAAGCTGTCCAGCACGGCGCTGGTCACGCTGCGCGGCTATGAGCTATCGAGCGTGGGCGGCGGCACGGGCCGGCTGGTCTATTACACCGAGGAGGACGGCGATTGGGAAATCTATAGCATGAACGCCGCCGGGCGCGGCCGTCGCCAGTTGACCGACAACGACGCGCATGACCTGCACGCAACCTGGTCGCCCGACGGCGCGCAGATCGTCTTTCAGTCGAACCGCGAGGGCAGCTATAAACTCTACAGAATGGACGCCGACGGGGCGAATGTGGAGCAGATCACCTTTGACGGGCGGCGCGTGGTGAGCGACGATACCCACCCCGATTGGTCGCCCGACGGCAGCGAGGTGGTCTTTGTGCGTACGACGCAGCAAGGCAGCGCGATCTACGCGCTGAACATGGGAGACGGCGAACTGCGCCGCATTGACCCATCCGGCGGGGGCGGCGATGTGCGCTGGCCGGTCTGGTCGCCGGACAATCAGGAGATCGTGTTTGCCTCGGATCGAGACGGCGACTGGGAGATCTATGTGATGGATTCGAGCGGCGAAGATGTGCGCCAGATCACCCACAACGATGTGATCGACAACAACCCTTCTTGGTCGCCCGACGGTGCGCGCCTTGTGTTTACCTCCCAGCCTGCGGGGCGCTACGAGATCCACGTCGTGGACAGCAGCGGGGAGAATGAGCGGGTGTTGACGCAGGGGAGCAGCGGCGGCGATTGGGCGCCGATCTGGTCGCCGGACGGCCGCCTGATCAGCTTTGTGTCGTCGAGCGACGGCGACAACGACATCATGGTCATGGATGCCGATGGGCAGAATGTGCGGCGCTTGACGCGCAACCGGGTGCGCGACGAGGTCGCTATGTGGCAGCCAAACCCTGAACCGGCGGTCTATGACATGGTGGTGGCAAACCTGGAAGGTGCGGTCGTCGTCGAGGGGCAGCCGCTGCGCGAGGGCGAGCAGACCAGTATCACGGTGGTGAACGAACTGCCGGAGCAGATCGGCGAGCCGGAGCCGTCGCCGTATGTCGAGTCGGAGGCGCTGCGCTGGCTGGTCTATGACCCCGGCGGCATCGGCCAGGTCGAGATCCCGACGTGCGGCGGGCCGATTGCGGCGGGAACGCCGATCGAAGAGATGATCGAGATCCCCGGCCAGGAATGTGTCTATACCTTTCGCGGCGAGGCCGGCCGGCGGGTCACCTTGGGCATGGCCGCGCGCGGGGGCGGGATCGGCAGATCAAGCCCTGACCTCCCTGCGGCGTTGATCCCGGCCGCCTATGCGTCTGCGCCGCCTGCGCAGACCGGGGCGATCTTTGACCCCTGGCTCGACCTGCGCGGGTCGAACGACCAACTGCTGGTGCAGAATGACAACGGCGGCGGCGGGTATGACAGCCTGATCCGTGACTTTGTGCTGCCGTACTCCGGCTCGTACAGCGTGGTCGCACGCACGGCGGACAAGCGGGGTACGGGCCGTTTTGCAGTGAGCTTGGCAATGGAGTCTGAAGAGGCTGTCTGCCGGGTCGTGGCGGCGCGGCTTAACGTGCGGCCTGGGCCTGGTTCGGACTATACGCCGGTGCTGGCGACGGTTTCGGAAGGCGACCGGCTGCTGCCGCTGGCGCGCAACGAGACAAGCACTTGGATCTGGGTGCAGGTCGAAAGCAGTGGCGTCACGGGCTGGGTCAATGCAGCCGGCCGCTATGTCGAGTGTGGCTTGGAGATCGGCGCGTTGCCGGTTCGGCCCGCGCCTGCCATCGATACGCCCACGCCGACTCCGCCGCGGCCCATAACCCCGACGCCGACCTTTACGCCCACGCCGACGCGGACGCCGGAGCCGGTCAGCGGGCCGGAGATCGTCTATCTGCCGCCGGAGGAGATTGTGGTGGCCGGCGACTGCCAGTCATGCGTCGATTTCAGTTGGGATGTGCGCGCTATCAACGCGATGTACATCAACGGCGCGGGGGTGAACGGCCAAGGGGGCACGAGCATCTGTATGGCCGAGGGCGACCGCAGCGAACTGCTGTCGGGGATGTGGGGCGCGATCACCTACCCCTATCGCTTCCAGATCTTGAGTGACGCGGGCGAGATGCAGCACGCCACGGATGTCGTCTTTACTTACCCGTTGGTGCGGTTCTGGGCAGACGATAGCTCGATCGAGCAAGGCTCCTGCACGACGGTGCGCTGGGCTGTGGACGGCGCGCAGGCCGTCTACTTCAACGGCGAGGGTGTGGTGGGCAATGACAGCCGGGAGGTCTGTCCCTATGACTCCGAGACCTATCAACTGGATGTGGCGGGGCAGTGTCTGACGACGCGCTACTATGTCCCGGTCAACACCACTGTGTCGGGGATGCCTGACCTGGTCACCAATGTGGACAGTTTCGACGTCTCATGTGACAGCGATGGCTGCTATACCTATATCTACTTCACGGTGAGCAACTACGGCGACGCCGGCAGTTCCAGCTTCACGGTGGGCGTCTATGCCAACGAAGAGCCGGACGGCTATGTCGGGGTTGAGGGGCTTTCCCCTGGGGAAAGTATCAGCCTGAGTGCCACGCTGGGACCGGGCGGAAACTGTTACAACCCCGACTGTTCGGTGTCGGTGTGGGCGGACATCTATGGCGAAGTGCCCGAATATGACGAGGAAAACAACGGCAGCGAAGGGTTCAATATCGGATAGATTGAGTAGCACGGCCGCGCAGGGTTGCCAACGCGGCTGTGCCTTGTCTTATTCGCCTGGAGTGCCAAAGCCCGGTTCTTCAGGCAGCGGGTAGCAGCCGTCGACCAGACGCAGCGCCGAACCGGCAGGGATCAGGCCGCTTTCCATGAGGAGCGTGTTGGGCAGCGCGGCTAAGACATGCAGATGGACGCCGCCGCCGTGGGAGGCATAGGGCACATTGAAGGCATCGGCCATCAGCCCGATCTCGTAGCACTCGGTCACGCCGCCGGCGCGGCGCAGGTCGGGCTGGACGATATCCACGGCGCGGCGTTCAAACAGATCGCGGAACTGGCGTTTGCCGTAGTTGTTTTCCCCCGACGCGATCGGGATCGAGAGTTCGTCTGCCAGGCGCGTCAGCCCGGCGGTGTCGTCGGCGCGCAGCGGTTCCTCGAACCAATAGCAGTCTAGCTCTTGATAGATGCGGCCGCGGCGCACGGCTTCGTTGAGTGAAAAGACCTGGTTGGCGTCGACCATGATCAGGCCGCGGCCGCCGACCACGGCGCGAACGGCTTCGATGCGCTGTATGTCTTCTTGCAGCGTGGGCGCGCCGACTTTGATCTTGACCCCGCGGAAGCCCTGTTCCATGGCCTGGCAGCAGATCGCCTTTAGTTCGTCGAGTGAATAATTGAGCCAGCCGACCATGGCATAGGCTGGGACGCGGTCGCGTGCGCCGCCCAACAGCCGCCAGACGGGTTGGCCAAGCGCCTTGCCCATCAGGTCCCAGAGGGCGATGTCGATGCCGGCGATGCCAAAGAGCGCCAGCCCCTGCGTGCCGGCATAGTCGGTCAGTTTCCACAGCTTGTCGCGCAGCGCCCGCACCATAAAGGGGTCTTCGCCGAGCAGGGCCGGCCCCAGCACCTCGTTGACCAGCAGCGCCAGGACGTGGGGCGAGCGTTCGACGCGGCCAAAATAGGTGGTGCTGACGCCGGAGACCCCGTCGCCGGTCTCGATGGTGATCTGGGTGTAGCCGCGCGTGTCCAGCTCTTGGAGGGCATCGCGGATGGGGGCGGATCGCCGTTCGGCGGTCGCAGTGGCGGTGACGCGTGTGATCTTCATCGTCGCTCCTGGTGATTGCCGCGGGTGCGTGTGGCGGCGGGTTCGACCTGGGTTGTGGGGCCTACTAAAAAGGAGCCAACTGCTCCTCGGTGGGTTCTGCTCAACAGTACCAGGGTTCGCTCAGATAGGGAATGGCTTTAGCGCGTCGACCGCCCAGTTGCCGGCGCAGCCAGTCGCCGGGTATGGGCCGGCCGGCGGCTTGGTAGGCAAGCTGCCGGATGGCGGCGAAAATGTCCTGGCGGTTCTGCCCCTGTTCCTGCCCGGCTTGCACGGCGCGGCGGACGGCGGCATAGAGATCGTCGACGCGCGGGTCGGGGTGCTGCCAAGGATAGGTGAGCGTCGCCTGCTCAAAAGGGCCAACCATCGCTTGTACTTCCGGGAGTTCCAAAAGCCGGCTGCCGGCGGGGATGAGCAGGCGGATGGCATACTGGATGGGCGTCACATACTCGACCAGGTCTAGCCGCTCGATGGTGTCGAGTAGGTCGGCGTAGGCGGTGGGCGAGGTCCAAGGCGTGAAGGTGACAAAGGTGGGGTTCAGCGCCAGCCCATGCAGACGGCAGAGCGCCACGGCCTTTTCAAAATCGGCGCGCGTGTGGCCCTTGTCCAGATAGGCCAACACCTGTGGGTCGAGCGCTTCGACGGCGGTGGTGATCAAGACGCAGCCGGTGTCGCGCAGGGTGGGCAGATGGCGGGCCTGTTTGACCAAATGCTCGACCTTGATGGTCACGTCATAGCTGAGGGCCGGGAACTCGGCGTGAAGCGCCTGTACCAGCGCCAAGGCATGGCCGGGGCCGTTGAAAAAGTCGGGGTCGCCGAAGGTGATGTGCTGCGCGCCGGCGCGCACTTGACGGCGGATATCCTCCAACACGACCTCACGCGGGACGATGCGGAAGCGGCCTTGGTAGACCGGCACGATCGGGCAGTGGCGGCAGAGGTGCTTGCAGCCGCGGCTCGCCTCGGTATAGCCGGTGACGCGCGGTGCGTCGTCTAGGTACAGTTTGGCATAGCGGTGCAGCGGTGGGAGATCGCTGCGGTCGGGCACGTGGAAGGGTTGGCGTGCGGTCGAGATAAGCGGCTCCGGCTGGGGCAGGGTCGTGGACTCCGGCGCTTGCGCCAGCCGCGTATACAGGTCGGCCAGCCCTTGTTCGAACTCGCCGCCGAGGATGGTCCGGCTGCCCAGGCTGCGTAGATAGGCGGCGTTTAGGGGCGCATAGAGGCCGTAGCAGCAGAGATGCGCCTGCGGGTTGAGCTGCCGAACGCGCGGTAGGACATGGGCGGCGATGCGCGTGGCCGTGTGCATGGGCACATGGATCGCCACCAGGCCGGCGGCGGCGATGGCGGCCTCGTCCAGCCGTTGGATGGCCAGGTCCAAGCAAGTGACCTGCGCGCCCAGTTCGCGCAGCCACGCTGCGGGCGAGGCGAGACCGAAAGGCTGGCGGCCTAGTTCATAGGTGGAGATCAGCACAACATTCATGACGGCATTGATTGTACCCCATGTTGGCCAATGTGGCGATGTAAGCCGGCATTTGTTCGCACAGGGCGCAGGGATTTTGGCGGCGATCCCATGCGTGGAGTAGAGTGAGATTCATCAGAAAAGACCGGCAATCGCCGGTGAGCACGCTATAGAGAGGCGCATATGACAACCGAGCAGCCAACCGTCGTCGCGGTGAGTCGCAGCGCGACACACAGCTTTTCAAAGCCGGTGCAGGCCAGCATTCGTCTTCTGACGGGGCTGGGCGTGGAGGGCGATGCGCATCTGGGCGAGACGGTGAAGCACCGCTCGCGTGTGGCGAGCAACCCCAACGATCCGAATCTGCGCCAGGTGCATCTGATCCATGCCGAACTGCACGACGAACTGCAGGCCGGCGGCTTCCGTGTCTCGGCGGGGGAGATGGGCGAGAACATCACTACGCGCGGCCTCGACCTGCTGGGGCTGCCCACCGGAACCCGGCTGCATTTAGGGCGCAGCGCGGTGGTGGAGGTGACCGGGCTGCGCAATCCCTGCGCCCAGTTGGACGGCCTGCAGCCGGGGTTGATGGCGGCGACGCTCGACCACGATACGCAGGGGAACCTGATACGCAAGGCGGGCATTATGGGGATTGTCGTGGCGGGCGGTGACGTGTACCCCGGCGACCCGATCCAGGTGGAACTGCCACCCGCACCGCATCGGCCGCTGGTGACGGTGTAGGCGGTGAGTGTGCAGCGTACATGCCAAGTTGGGGGCGCGCCGTGCCGGGCCGCCAGCGCCACCTATGAATGATGGCTCTTGCGGCGCGGCCTGGCAAAATATCGCTGTTTGACTCAGCCTTTTCCTCGCGCTATAATCGTTTTGCTTGTGAATTAATTCCCATCGCCGGTGTGACCGGCAACCTGCATGTGCGGCGAACGGCAAAGGTTGATCACACGCTTCAACCTTTCGCATAGGTTCGTCGTGACTGCCCAAGATTGAACGATTCGCACGGTTGCCGGTCCCGGCGATCGCTGCGGATATCTGCAACCTGACCTGCAGCCGTGTCGAGGCTCATCCGTCGTCCCCTGTCATAAAATGGCCGGCGTTGTGTTGCTATACCCCTTTATCATAGCGAGGTTGCATAACGAGGTTTGGTCGCGCCCATGCGTGGTCTGTTCATTCTGAATTCAGATGCCTACACCAAAATCTACGGCCCTGAAGAGCGCTGTGCCGTCGACGAACTGGTGGAAGTCTATGCGCCGCCGCTGACGGCTGCCGCGGTGCGCGCGCGGTTGGACGTGCTTGCCGACGCCGAGGTCATTCTGTCGGGGTGGGGCATGATCCCGCTCGACGAGACGGTGTTGGCGGCTGCGCCCAAACTCAAGGCGGTGTTCTATGGCGCGGGGTCGATCCGCTACTTTACGACCGATGCGTTTTGGGATCGTGACATTGTGGTGACCAGCGCCTATGCGGGCAACGCGCAGCCGGTGATGGAATACACCGTGGCCGCAGTTTTGTTTAGCCTCAAGCGCGGCTGGTATTTTGCGCGGGCGGTGCGTGAATTGCACGGCTACCCGCTCAAAGGTGCTGTGCCGGGCGGGTATGGCAGCACGATAGGGTTGATCGGGCTGGGTATGATTGGGCGGATGGTGGCGCGCCATCTGCGGCAGTTTGACCTGCATCTCCTTGCTTACGATCCGTTGATCGGCGCGTCCGACGCCGCCGCGTTGGGGGTCGAGTTGTGTTCGATCGACGAGATTTTTCGGCGCGCCCATGTGGTCTCGCTGCATGCGCCCTGGCTCAAGGAGACGGTGGGGATGATCACCGGCGCACATCTGGCATCGATGCAGCCGAACGCCACCTTTGTCAACACGGCGCGCGGCGCGCTGGTGCGTGAAGACGAGATGATCGCGGTCTTGCAGCAGCGCCCGGACCTTCAGGCGGTGTTGGACGTGGTCTATCCGGAGCCGCCGCCGCCGGATTCGCCGTTGTATACCTTGCCCAATGTGGTGCTGACCCCGCACATTGCCGGTTCGATGGGGGATGAATGCCGGCGCATGGGGCGCATCGTGGCGGATGAACTGCGCCGCTTTGTGCGGGGCGAGCCGCTGCAGTGGCAGGTCTCGCGGGCGCAAGCGCAGATCATGGCCTAGACGGCTCGGAGCCTAACATATCAGGGAAAGGAGGGTACGATATCCAACAGGTGCGGCTTTGCAGTGATCGATCCTTAGTCACGAGTGTCAAAGGAGAGAATGCTATGCAGAAACCGATTGCATTGCGCCAAAGCCGGCGTGCCGGTCACTTCCCTTGGGGGCTGGTGGCGCTGGTCGCTGTGCTGGTCGCGGCATTAGCGGCTTGCGCGCCGGC
>JADLFO010000185.1 GCA_020845455.1 Caldilineaceae bacterium | reverse complement strand
GGCGGGGATGCGTTGGAGTCGCGATGGCGCTCAAGCCATGCTGGCGCTGCGTTGCTTGCTCCTGAGCAATCGTTGGCAAGAACTCGCGGCTCCGCCTTGATCCCGCCTAATTCCTGGGATACACCCAATCTCCCCGCTTTATTTGACAGCGGCCCCGAGCGATGATATAGTACACCCTACAGTTGAAAACACGCCGCAGTGGCGGAATTGGCAGACGCGCTACGTTCAGGACGTAGTGGGCACTAGCCCATGGGGGTTCAAGTCCCTCCTGCGGCACTGGATGAGGAGATGCGTATACATCTCCTCATCTTTTTTGTCCTGCCTTTCCCCTATGGGCACGATCCCCGCCTGCGGGCAGGGTGATTTTGAGTTCGCCACACGCCGCCGAGTGTGCTATACTGGCGCGTACAGTCGCGAACCCTTCTCAACACCCGGTGGTTCTCCTATGCGCACCTCCCGAAAACCGCGTTTTGTCCTGGTCTTTCTTCTGGCCCTGTGCGCCTTGTTCGTCTATGGGTATACGGCCCGGCTTGACGAGTTGGCCGGGCTGCAGGCGAAGATCGTCACTATGCAGGCTCGCATCGACGATGCCAAGCAGGAGCAGACGAAGCTGGAGAGCGTGCGCGCCGACATCGCCGGCGACGATTATCTCGACCGGGCGGCGCGCGAGATCTTCGACTATGGCAAAGAGGGGGATCGGCTTGTCGTCCCGATCGCACCGGGGGAGGGCGCAGCCCGCGCCGTCACCGGCGGCATGGCGATGCAGCCCGGCAGCGCCAACGTGACGGCGGCGCTGTTCGACCCGCACGATCTGCCGGTATGGCAGCAGTGGGTCGCGTTCTTCGCCGAATCTCATTCCGCCTTCCGTCTATCCAATGCGCGCCCGGCGCGCTGATCGTCCGCACATCGCGCCGGTTCTAGCATCGGCCGGTCTGCTCGGCAGCCCCTTTGTGGTGCGCCCGTTGCGCTGTGAGGGGGCCGGCAGGCCGCGCCGGTTTTTTGTTGAACAATCTCTGGAAGTCCTGAAGATGGAGAGATCGGAGAACGCTGCATGAAGATCAAGTTCTATGCGCACGCCAGCTTCCGGCTGGAGGGCGATGGGCTGGCGGTGGTCACCGACCCTTATACGCCGGGGCCGGAGGTGTCGGGCTTTGCGCCGATCGACGAGCCGGCGGACATCGTCGTGATGAGTTCCGCCACTGACCGCTTTCACAGTGACCCCAGCCACATCACAGGCAACCCCACAGGCGCCCCCATAGTGGTCAATGCCGTGGAGGTCCCGCCGGAAGGTGTCACGGTGCGCGGGCTGCATATCCGAAGCTGGCCGTCGATGGAGAGCCTGACCTGGGACTTTGGCCGCGACCCCGACCCCAACGCCATGTACAGCTTTACGCTCGACGGGCTGCGCATCCTGCACATCGGCGATATCGGCAACCCCCTGGCCCCAGAACATCTGGGCGCGCTGGCGGGGCAGGTCGACGTGATGTTTGCCCTGACGGGCGGGCATGCCACAATTGCGCTGGACGACCTCGACGCCGCCATCCAGGTGATCCGGCCCGCGGTGGTGATCCCCATGCACTATTACAGCCCGCATGGGCGGCTCAAGATCGACCCGGTGAGCGAATTCACCCGCCGCTATCCAGCTGAGATGGTGACCTTTGTGGGCGGCCCGGAGCTGGAGATCATGCGGTCCAGCCTGCCCGCCTCGCTGCACATCTACATCCTAGAACAGTCGAGATAAGCGCCTGATGTTTGCGTTGATCAAAGAATTGACCGAGTTGATCGGCCCCGTGGGCCAAGAGCAGATCGTGTTGGATCGCGTCGAGGCGTTGTGGCGCGAGCAGGGCTTGGCCGTGAGGCGCACGCGCACCGGCAATCTGTTGGCCGAGACAGGCGGGGAGGGGCCGCGGGTGCTGTTGGTCGCGCACGCCGACGAGTTATGCTATCTGGTGCGCGCCATTCACCCCGACGGCTTTCTATGGCTGGCTAACGGCCAAGCCTGGACCCGCACCACCAGCCTGCGCAACGCGTTTACGATTGGGCAGCGTGTCCAGGTGTTGGCGCGCAGCGGCGCGATCCCTGGCGTGATCGCGGCTACGACCGGCCATCTGGCCTCGCTGGCGCTGCCCGAACTCAACGAACTGACCTGGCGCGATTTTTGGGTGGACACCGGCTTGAGCCAAGAGGAACTGAGCGCCCGCGGCGTGACGCCCGGCACACGCGTAGTCTGGGACGCGACTACCGAGCGTTTTGGCCCGCATGTAGTGGGCAAGGCGCTGGACGACCGCGTGCTGCTGGCGGTGATGACCGAACTGGCGCGGCGCGTCCCGGCGGCGGAGAGGCGCTGCCGGCTGGCGCTGGCGGCGTCGGTGCAGGAGGAGATCGGGATCATCGGCGCGTCGGCGCTGGGCGCATATTCCGGCGCCGACGGCGACTTTGACGCCGCGCTGGTGCTGGAGATCGGGCTGGCGGGCGATATCCCCGGCGTGCAGGAAGACATGATGCCGTTGCGTCTGGGCGGCGGGCCTGCGTTGGTCCACAAAGATGCGCTGGTGCATTACGACCATCGGGTGACGGCCGCGCTCGAACAGGCAGCGGCGGAGGCGCAGATCGTGATCCAGCACGCGGTCTTTGGTTCGTTTGGCAGCGACGGCGCGGCCTTGATGCGCGCCGATATCCCCACGGCGCTGCTTGCCTTCCCGGCGCGCTATACGCATACGCCTTTTGAAACCGGGCATCTGGGCGACATCGAGGCGCTGGTCGAATGGCTGGCCGCCTTTGTGCGCGACGCCGACCGGCTCTTGGGTGGCGTGGGCATTCCGCGCGCCTAGCTCACCTGGGCCGGGCGGCGCTCGGCCAGCGCAAAGAAGAGCACACCCGCCGCCACACAGACGGCCACGACCCCATACATCACGCCCGGCCCGGCTGTCTCGTAGAGCAGCCCGCCGGTCAGCGCGCCCAGCGCCGCGCCCAGCCCCATCGTCACGCCGGAGAAAAGCCCCTGTGCGGTTGCGCCCAGGCCTGGCGGCGCGATCTGGTTGGCATAGGTGACGCCCGCCACCCACGACGCCGAAAAGGTCAGCCCGTGGAGCAGGTTGGCCGCCAGCACGATCTCCGCCAGCGGGAAGGCGGCGTAGATCGCCAGCCGCAGCACGAAGATGGTCAGCGAGAGCAGCAGCAGGACGCGTGCGCCCCAGCGGTGTAGCAGCAGGCCGGAGAAGAAAAAGACCGGCAGTTCGCTGAGGGTGGCGATGGTCAGCGACAAGCCCATCAACGACGCCCTGGCCCCCAAATCTTCGAGATAGAGAAAGAGAAAGCTGTTGACGGTGCTCATGCCGATCCCAGCCATCAGCATGGTGATCAGAAAGACCGCCAGCCGCCGGTCGCGCAGCAGCCCGGCCAGCCCTACCCAGAAGGGTCGGCCGATGGCTGCGTGGCTGATGGGCAGCCGCAGCGCCACCGCCAGCCCCAGCGCCATCCACACCGCAAAGGCGAAGAAACTGAAGCTGATCCCCCAGCGATCTACCAGCAGGCCGGCGATACCTCCGGCGACACCCCAGCCGACCGCACCCCACAGCCTCTGCTTGCCATAGTCGGCGCTGCGCTCCCCCAACAGCGCCATGACGCTGTTGTCCACCAGCGGCATGAGCGGCGCATTGAAGATGGCATAGACCATCACCAGCGGCAGCAGCCCGCGCAGGGATTGGGCTTGCGCCAGACCCAGCACGGCGGCGATGGCCCCGACGTTGGCGGCGACCATCAACTGCCGGTGGCGCTGCGTGGCATCGGCCAGCGCGCCCCACAACGGCGCGGCGAGCCAGGTCAAAAAAGGCGGAAGGCCCGCCAGCAGCCCGATCTGGCCGCCGTTCAGGCCGACCTGGCGGTAATAGAGCACCAGGAAGGGCATCAGCCCGGCCATGGCGGCGTAGTAGCTGAAGTAATAGGCCTTGGGCGCGATAAAGCGGCGGTCAACCGCCCAGCGCGTCCGGGCATGGGCATGTGTACTCATCTCAGCCTGCCGCGTGTTGGGACGGAGGCCGGCGGCAGACGTCCATGGCGCGCGGCATCAGAGTTGACCGGCTGCCATCGCGTCGAGCAGCGCCATCTCGCGGTGAACAGGGTCGGCGGCGACCTGGCGTGCGACCTCCTGCGCCGCGGCCTGCGCGTCGGCGCGGATGGCGGCCGCGTCGAGCGTCTGCATCGCGCCGTCGCGCATCAAGACGCGTCCGGCCACGATCACCGTCCTGACCTCGCGGCCTGTGGCGGCATAGACCAGGTTCGGCACAATGGTGCGGATCGGCGTATCCAGGATGGGCAGCAGGTTTGGCTCGGTCAGGTCGACCAGGATAATGTCCGCCGCCTTGCCCACTTCCAGCGACCCGACCTCATCGCCCAGCCCAATCGCCTGCGCGCCCTCGATCGTCGCCATGCGCAGCACTTCCCAGGCAGGCATCACGGTTGGGTCACGATATTTGATCTTGTTGAAGAGCGCGGTGAGCTTCATCTCGTTGAAGATGTTGTTGCAGTTATTGCCCGCCGCCTGGTCGGACCCCAGCGCCACGCGCCCGCCCGCCCGGCGGAAGACATGCGCCGGGGGCACGATGCCGTCGATGATGCCGATGCTGCCGGAGCAGAGCGCCATGCTGGCGCCGCCGGCCGCGATCATCTCGGTTTCGGCGTCGGTCGCTTCGGTCAGATGGACGGCTAGAAGCTGGCTGTCCAGGTAGCCGATGGCGGCCAGATAGCCGGGCGTGCGTTGGCCGAAGCGTTTGAGCATCTGGTCGATCTCGCGGTCGCCCTGGGCCACATGCATGTGGATCATCAGCCCGCGCGCCTCGGCGGCGGCTTTGACGGCCAGCAGTTGGTCGCGCCCGATCATGTCCGGCCCCTGCGGCCCCAACATTACTGTGATCCGCCCCCCGGCGGCCCCATGCCAGGCGTCGGCAAAATCCAGCGCGTTTTGGAGCGCGGCCGCGCCGGTCTTTTCGTCCAGCGGGTAAAGGTCGCCGACGCGCCAGCCTGCCATGCCGCCGGGGGGCAGCGCATTGATCGTCGGCGTGAGACGGGCGCGCACGCCTGCTTGGTCAAAGACCTCGGCCCAGCCGGGGAAGGGCGTGGCATAGTCGCCCATCGTCGTAGTCCCGGCGCGCAGCGCCTCCAGCACGTTGAGCCGTGTGCCGGCCAGCGCCGCCTGGGGTGAAAGATGTTTGGCGTAGGGGGCCAGCCCTTTTTGCATCCAGTGGGCCACATCCTGCGCCACGCCGCGCACCACGGCCCAGGGGGTGTGCATGTGTGCGTCGACCAGCCCCGGCAGCACGGCGCAGCCGTAGGCGTCGAGGGTGTTGTCGGCAGCAAAGCGTGCCTCCAGTTCGCCGGTGGGGCCGGCCGCGATGATGCGCCCGCCGGCCACCGCCAGCGCGCCGTCGGGCAGATAGCCGACGCCCGCGCCCCGCATGGTCAACAGATGGCCGTGGACGATCAGCAGATCGGCCCTTTCCTGCGCTGTTTCAGCCATAGCTTTTGTCATTTCGTCGATGTGTTCCCGGTATAGGCTGTCTACAACCGCCCGGCGCGCCGCAGCGTCCCGGCGATTGTGGTAAATCGAATCCGCGGTGGTTGTGATAAAATAGCGCGTGCTAGATGGTCTCCAGCTTATTTCACCAGTATACACGACAACCGGGTACGTCGAGGAGCCGCCATGCACGCCGACCGGGTTTATTTCAACGGCAAGATCCACACCCTAGACGATGCGTTGTCTGTGGTGCGCGCTGTCGCCGTCGCGGGTAACCAGATCATTGCGACGGGCAGCGACGACGAGATGCGCGCCCTGCTTGTACCCGGCGGCCAGGCGGTAGATTTGCGCGGGCGGACGGTGGTTCCCGGTTTTACCGACGCCCATCTGCATTTCCTATCCTATGGGCTGAGCCTGCGTCAGATTGACCTGGCCGAAGTGCCCACTTTGGCCGCGGCGCAGGAGCGCGTGCTGGCGCGCGCCGCATCGACGCCGCAGGGGCACTGGTTGACGGGCCGCGGCTGGGATCAATCGCTTTGGGCCGGAGGCCGTTTCCCCTCGCGCCATGATCTCGACGCAGTTGCGCCCGACCATCCGGTGCTGCTGCGCCGCAAGTGCGGCCATGCGGCCTGGGCCAACAGCCGGGCGCTGGCGCTGGCGGGGATCAGCGCCGACACGCCCGACCCGTTTGGCGGCGAGATTGAACGCGACCCGGCCACGGGCGCGCCCACGGGCATCCTCAAGGAACTGGCGATTGACCTGGTGGGCCGGCTGCTGGCCGAACCGTCCGACGCCGAAGCGGTCGAAGCGGTGCGCGCTGCCATGGCCGTGGCGCACACGCACGGCATTGTAGGCATCCATAATATGGAGGGCGCGGCCGCGCTGCGTGCCTTTCAGACGCTGCGCGACGCCGGCGAACTGAAGCTGCGCGTCGTCCAGCAGATCCCCGAAGCCGATCTGGATGCGGCGATCCAGGTGGGGCTGCGCAGCGGCTGGGGCGACGATCTGCTGCGTATCGGCGCGGTCAAGATGTTTGCCGACGGCGCGCTGGGCGCGCGCACCGCGCTGATGGTCGAGCCTTATGAGGGCGAGCCGGACAACCGTGGGATCGCGGTGGCGACGGCGGAACACCTGGCCGCGCAAGTGGACAAGGCGGCGCGCGCCGGGCTGGCCGTGCATATCCACGCTATCGGCGACCAGGCCAACCGCAGTGTGCTGGACGCCATCGAGACCACGCGCCGCGCCGGGGTGGGGCCGGAGCTGCGCCACCGCATCGAACATGCTCAAGTGCTGCACCCCGACGATCTGCTGCGCTTTGCCGAGCTGGGGGTGATCCCCTCGATGCAGCCGATCCACTGCACCCAAGACATGCGCATGGCCGACGCCCATTGGGGCGCGCGCAGCCGCCTGGCCTATGCCTGGCGCAGCCTGGCCGAAACAGGCGCGGTGCTGGCCTTCGGCTCGGACGCGCCGGTCGAGGACCTCAACGTGCTGCGCGGCATCCACGCCACAGTCACGCGCCGCCGCGGCGATGGCACGCCCGCCGGCGGCTGGTATCCGGAACAGAGCTTGACCGTCGACGAAGCGGTGGCGGCCTACACGACCGGCGCGGCCTATTCGGTCAAGCGTGAGCATGTCCAAGGGCGGATCGCGCCCGGCATGTTCGCCGACTTGGTGGCGCTCTCAGAAGACATCTTTTCGATCTCGGCGATGTCGATCCTGGAGACCGACGTAGTGGCTACGATTGTGGACGGCGAGATTGTCCACGGGGCCGCCGCTCTGTTGGGGGCATAGTCGGGCCGCCGCACACCTATCACCACGCACACGCCGCGGCGCGGTATCTAGGCCGCGCCGGCTCCCTATTACACATCATCAGCTACGCGCCACAATTTACACACTACCATCCACAGTTCCGATCCAACACAGAGTACAACGGAGGAGCAGATGTCGTTCAAACTGGGCTATGCCACGCTGCGCTGGAGGGAGCCGGACCTGGAGCCGGCGCTGGCCGAACTCAAAAAAGCGGGCTGGGACGGCTGGGAAGGCCGGCTGCCGCTGGACTGGCTGGGTACGCCGGCGCGGCTGCGCCGGATCTGCGCCAACACCGATATGCCCTTGGCCGTCTATACGGCCCAAGGCTCCCCGGATAACCGCGACCGCGCCAACGTGGAGCGCAATAAGCGCCGCATGGAGTTCGCCGCCGAGGCGGGAGCGGATTGTTATATGTTTATGAACGCGCCCAAGCCCCAGGGCCGCGCTGTTACCTACGACGACCTCGAGGCTGCGGCAGAAGGCGCTGAGGCTTGGGCCGAGTACGCCGCACCGCTGGGGCTGGAGTTGAGCTATCATATCCACACCAATCTGCTGGTGGATTCCAGCGAAGATTGGACGACCTATATGGGGATGCTGGACAAGGCCAAGCTCTGCATCGATGTCTCGCACGCCCAGCTTTGGGGTTACGACCCGGTGGAGTCGATCCGGGATTTCCAAAGCCAACTGAACTACATCCACCTGCAAGATTATTCCTCCACCTCGCGCCGCGAGGACGGCTATTATCTGCCCGTCTGGGTCGACGTGGGACAGGCGGCCAATGTGGATTTTCCGGCGGTAAAGAACGTATTAGAGGAGATCGGCTTCCGGCGCTGGGTGACCGGCTGTCCGGGCGAACCGATCCCCGGCGCGGAGGATGCCATCAGCGAGGCAAAACGCAGCAAGCGGATGGTCGACTATCTGCGCGGCATCGGCTATTAGGCCGCCACGGTCGCCGCGTGCCGTGGCAAGCTGCGCTGTCTGCTTCCAGAGGAAGGCCAATGGTGAATGAGCCGGTCAGGAGTGGGTTGGTCTCGAACGTGCACAGCGCTGCCGTCAAGAAGATCCGCAGCCTGCGTCATCGCAAGGGGCGTGAGGAGGGCGGGCTGTTCTTTGCCGAAGGCATTCACATCGTGGCGGAAGCGGTGCAGGCCGGCGCGGCCATCGTGCAGTTGGTGGTCGCGCCTTCGCTCTTAATCAGCCGCTTTGCCCTGGAGGTAGTGGAGAGCCGTCGTCGCGCCGGCGTCGCCTGTCTTGAGGTAAGCGAGGAGGTCTTCAAAAGCCTCTCCGCCAAGGAACACCCCCAAGGGTTGGCCGCGGTGGTGCGCCAGCATTGGTCTACCCTGGCCGATGTGCGTTACGGGAGCGAGTTGTGCTGGGTGGCGCTCTCCGGCGTGCAGGACCCAGGCAACCTGGGCACGATCTTACGCACCTGCGATGCGGCCGGCGCGGCAGGCGTCATCCTGGTTGGGCATACGACCGACCCCTATGACGCGGAGGCCGTGCGCGCCAGCATGGGCGCGATCTTCTCGCAGCGAGTCGTGCGCGCCGGGCTGCCCCAACTCGCCGCCTGGAAAGAGATGCAAGGCTTCCAGATCGTGGGCACGTCGGGCGCTGCGCCAACTGATTACCGGGCGGCTGTCTATCCGCCGCCGCTCCTGTTGTGGATGGGCAGCGAGCAGCATGGGCTGTCGCCCGGCGAAATGGCGCTGTGTGATGCGACGGTGCGGATTCCGATGGTGGGCCGCGGCGACTCGCTCAACCTGGCGGTGGCGACCGGCGTGGTCTTGTATGAGATCTTCAACCAGCGCCGCGCTACGGATGCCGTTATACAGGTCTAGTCTGCTTGGCGGCCATGTGCGCCGCTCGCGGCGCCGAAAACCGCACCTACGTCATTCATGTTCCATGGCAGCGGCGGTATGGTACCGCCGCTGCCAAAGGCCGGCCCCGTTGACGGGGCGTTGTTCTTTAGCCCGACGGCTTTAGCCTCGGGCGGTGGGCGTGTACGCCGACGGGCGCACACCAATGCGCGGGATGCCTCACGTCAGAAGCCGCGCCGTTTGTCGATCAGGTTGACAGGGCGCTCTCCCTGTAGATAACGCTCCAGGTTCTGCATAAAGAACTCGAAGATCTTGCGCGGGCGGTGCTGTGACGCACCGGCACGGTGCGGGGTCAGGATCAGATTAGGCGCATCCCACAGCGGGTTATCCGGCGACAGCGGCTCCTTCTCCACCACATCCAACCCGGCCCCGGCGATCTGCCCGGCGTTGAGCGCGTCGATCAGCGCCGCTTCGTCGACGATGCCCCCGCGCGTGACGTTGATCAGATAGGCGCTGGGCTTCATCAGCGCCAGCTCCTCGTGGCTGATCAGATGATAGGTCTCCGCGGTCAGCGGGCAGGCTGTCATCACAATGTCGGCGCGGCGCAGCAGGTCGTGCAAGTTCTGGCGTGTGGCGGGCTTTAACTCGGCCACATATGACGGCGCTTGCGCCCGCACCGCGTCGACGGCGATCACGGTCATGTCATAGCCCTGAGCGCGCTTGGCGATCTCCATGCCAAAGCCGCCCATGCCGATGACGCCGAGCGTGCTGCCTGTTACCTCAATCACCGGTTCACCGGCCCAGCGATGTTTGTCTTGGTTGTGGATGGCTAGGGGGATTTGGCGGGTCAGCGCCAGCAGCAGCGCCCAAGCGTGTTCACCCCCTTGGCTGGCATATAGCCCGGCGACGTTGCTGATCTGCACCTCGCCGCGCGCGATGATCTCCGGAAAGAGAAACTTGTCCATCCCGGCGCTAAAGGATTGGATCCAGCGCAAGCGGGGAGCCGCGGCACAGACAGCGGGCAGAAAATAGCCTAAAATAACCTCGGCGTCGGGCGCGGCGGCTAGCGCGGCGGCTTCGTCGGCGGCGTGGATCACCGTGTGGCCGTGCTGTGCCGCGGCCTGCCGGAAGGCCTCGATCTGTTCGGGCGTGAATGGATAGTGGATCAGAATCTGCATAGGTTCAGGTTCCTCGGGTGCTGGTTTGCTGTTCGTCGTGTGGAAGATGGCTTGCGATTAGGAAGCTGCGCCCGGCGCGGGCCGGCCGGCGGATAGGTGTCGAAATAAGGAGGAGAGTGATGGTTGCCAACACGGCATTGACTGACCAGGAGATCGCCGCGGGGCTGCAGGGTCTGCCGGGATGGTCTGTACAGGCGGGCAAGCTCCACCGCGCGGTTCGCTTTCAGGATTTCGTGACAGCGTTTACCTTCATGACCCAGGTGGCATTTGCCGCCGAGGCCGCCGGCCACCACCCAGCGTGGAACAACGTCTACAATCAGGTGACGATCGATCTGGCGACGCACTCGGCGGGCGATGCGATTACGCAAAAGGACCTGGACTTGGCGGCGCAGATTGAGCGGCTGGCCGAGAAGTGGCTATGAGTCTGCCGGGTCACGCGGCCCCAACACACGGCGTTTGGCGCCGGCAAGCTGCTGGTGGGCAGTGTGGTTCAGGATATACCAGAAGCCTTTCCAGGTCGCCGGGTCGACGAGGTCGCGCGGGGTGGTTCCTTCGAGGTTGCCGGCCAGATCGGCCAGCGCTTCAAAGCCGGGCAGCGCACTCAGTTGATCGTAGATGCGCCGGCGCGTGGCTTGGGACGCCCCCTGCACGGAATAGCTCATCACATACCACAGCCCTTTGAGCGTTTCAGGGTCGACGAGATCTTTGAAGGAAGAGCCTTCTAGATTGCGCTCCAGGTCGCGCAGCACCTCGCGCGGGACTTCGGGCGCGAAACGGCCCACGTTCTTGTTAAACAGCCCCACGACCTGCGCCGGCGACATCGGCTCGATATTCATACGCCGTTGGATCTCTCGCGCCAGCGTCTCTAGCTCTTGGAGCAGCATGTCGGTGCTGGCCTCGCCCAAGCCGTCGGGCGCGGCGGGTTTGGGCGCTGAGGCGACGGGCAGGATGGTTTCGGGGTCGGAGGGCGCGGCGGCTTCCGGCTGTGCAACTGCCGCTTGGGCCGCGCCGGCGCGCAGATGTATCGCGCAGAAGCTCGATCCGGGCTGAGCGGTGTTCTTGCAGGGCGTGCCGGCCTTGGTTATGGCCTGGCAGCGGGGCTTGGATGTCTCCATCGTGTACTCTCCAGAGCAGCTTCAGCCGCGGGTCAAGCGCAGGGGCGGTCTGCCGGTCTATCTCGACCGGCTGATATATAATGAAGCCAGGAGAGACTCTTGTCAAATGAGCTTTATTTCGCCGGAGCGGGCACGCCCGCTCCGGCTGTGCCGGCCCTGTCTACCTGTATCCCTGTTGTGTGAGGAGGTTTCACGCATGCGTGCTCTGTTGGAAAAGCTACATCTTCAGGAGGTCAACGCCGGCGCATGTACGGGTCCCGGCGGCTGGATCGAGGACCCCAAGGGGGCGCGGCTGGTCTCCTGCAATCCTACGACCGGCGAGCCGATCGCGAGTGTGGTGCAAGCCACCGCCGCCACCTATGACCGCGTGGCCGCGGCGGCGCAAAAAGCCTTTTGTGACTGGCGCATGACGCCTGCGCCCACGCGCGGCCTGCTGGTGCGCGACCTGGGCAGCGCGCTGCGCGAGCTGGTGGAGCCGTTGGGTGAGATGGTCACGCTAGAGATGGGCAAGATCCGCGTCGAAGGCATCGGCGAGGTGCAGGAGATGATCGACGTCTGCGACTTTGCCTTGGGGCTGTCGCGTCAACTCTACGGCCTTTCGATGCACTCGGAACGCCCCTATCATCGTATGTTGGAACAGTGGCATCCGCTTGGCCCGATCGGGATCATCACCGCCTTTAATTTCCCCGTGGCGGTCTGGTCATGGAATGCGGCCATCGCCGCGGTCTGCGGTGACACGATGGTATGGAAGCCCTCACCGGTGACGCCGCTGGTGTCGCTGGCCGTGCAGCATATCTGCAATCGCGTCATGGCCGACCACGGTTTGACGGGCATTTTTACGCTGGCGATTGGCCTAAATGAGGAGGTGGGCGAGACGTTGATCAACGACCCACGCCTGCCGCTGATCAGCTTCACCGGCTCGATCCGCGTGGGGCGGCATGTGGCGCAGACGGTGGCGCGGCGTCTGGGACGCAGCCTGCTAGAACTGGGCGGCAACAACGCCATCGTCGTCGCGCCCGACGCCAACCTCGACCTGGCGACGCGTGCCATCGTCTTTGGCGCAGTCGGCACGGCGGGGCAGCGCTGCACCTCCACGCGCCGCATCATCGCCCACACGTCGGTGGCGGACGAACTGACCGACCGTCTGGTGCGCGCCTATCAGACCGTGTCCATCGGCGACCCGCTTCAGCCCGGCACGCTGATGGGGCCGCTGGTCAACGCCGCCGCCGTGGACAAGATGATGGCCGCGCTCGACGTGGCGCGCGGCCAGGGCGGTGTCGTGGTCACCGGCGGCCATGCCTGCCCGGAGATCGGCCCGCACTTTGTCGAACCGGCCATCGTGCGCATGCCCGGCCAAACACCGCTTGTGTGTGAGGAGACCTTTGCGCCCATCCTCTATATCATGGACTATGACGACTTGAATGAGGCGATCGCCCTCCACAACGATGTGCCGCAAGGGCTGTCGAGCGCGATCTTCACCGCCGACCTGCTGACGAGCGAGCAGTTCCTTTCGGCAGCCGGCTCGGACTGCGGCATTGCCAACGTCAACATCGGCACCAGCGGCGCCGAGATCGGCGGGGCCTTTGGCGGCGAGAAGGAGACCGGCGGGGGGCGCGAGTCCGGCTCGGATGCCTGGAAAGCCTACATGCGCCGCCAGACCAACACCGTCAACTGGTCTACCGATCTGCCGCTGGCCCAGGGTATCCAGTTCGGCTAGGAGATAAGTAAAGAGAGCGGCTGTGCGGCAGGAGCGCCGGATATGCTGAAGCGAACTTGTAAGCTTCCTAGCGTTTCAGCCATCCTGCCATCAGGTATACTGGCAAGTGTATCCAGAGTCTCAAGGGGGAGAAGCGATATCGCTTTCCCTCTCCACCATACCACAAAAGGAGCAATATCGTGGCTGTAAACAAGTCGGAAGCCATTTGGCGCGGCACCCTCAAGGAGGGCAGCGGCACCATGACGGTGGGGGACGGCTATTATGAAGGCCCCTTCACCTATGCCTCGCGCTTTGAGACCGGCGCAGGCACCAATCCCGAACAACTGATCGGCGCGGCCCACGCCGGCTGCTATTCAATGTTCCTGTCGGGCTTGCTCACCAACGCCGGCTTCAAGCCCACTCAGATCCATACCACGGCCACGGTCCATATTGGCGCCGGCCCGACGATCAACAAGATCGAACTCAACAGCGAGGCGCAGGTCCCCGGCATCGACGAGGCCAAGTTCAATGAACTGGCTGAACAGGCCAAGAAGGGCTGCCCTGTCTCCAAGGCGTTGGCCGCGGTGGACGAGATTACACTGAACGCGCGCCTGGTCAGCTAGACCTGCGCTCCGGACAATCTGCGTGTATGCTATGTGGAGGCGGCCCCGAGCCGCCTCCACTTCTTTTTGGTTTTTGGGTATCTATCCATAGCTAGGTAAGCGACGATGACGGATTCACTCAACACTTATCTTCAGGACGCGCAGCCGCGCCAGTTGGCCGAGTTACAGGAATGGCTGCGCATCCCCAGCATCAGCACATTGGCCGAGCATCGACCCGATGTCAAGCAGGCCGCAACCTGGCTCATGGCGCAGATGCGCCAGGCCGGGTTGGACAACGTGGAACTGATCGAGACCGCGACCCAACCGATGGTCTACGCCGATTGGCTTCACGCCGGTCCCGACAAGCCCACTGTGCTGATCTACGGTCATTTCGACGTGCAGCCGGTGGACCCGCTGCCTCTCTGGACCACGCCTCCCTTTGAGCCGACCGTGCGCGGGGAGAATTTGTATGCGCGCGGCGCATCGGACGACAAGGGGCAGACTTTTTTGCACGTCAAAGCGGTCGAAGCGCTGTTGCAGACCCGCGGTGCGCTGCCCGTCAACGTCAAGTTCTTGGTGGAGGGAGAAGAGGAGTCGGGCAGCCGCGCCATCCGCCAATATGTCCCTGCCCATGCCGCGAAGTTGGCCGCCGCCGTCGCGCTGATCTCCGACAGCCACATCTTGGCCCCCGGCCAACCCGCCATTCTGTATGGGCTGCGCGGCATGTGGACGGCGGAGGTCACGGTCACCACTGCCGATCATGACCTGCACAGCGGCAGCTATGGCGGCGCGATCCACAACGCCAACCAGGCCTTGGCCGAACTGCTGGCGCAACTGCACGACGCACAGGGGCGCATCACCGTGCCGGGGTTCTATGACGAGGTGCGCGTCCTCAGCGCCGAGGAGCGGAGCAACCTGGCGCGGCTGCCCTATGGCGAAGCCGAGATTTTGGCGGAGAGCGGCGCGCCCACGGCCTATGGCGAGCCGGAGTACAGCGTGGTCGAGCGGACGGGCGCACGGCCCACCCTGGAGATCAACGGAATGTGGGGCGGATTTATCGGCGAAGGTTTTAAGACGGTGATCCCTTGCCAGGCCCATGCCAAGATCAGCTGCCGGCTGGTTCCTTACCAAGACCCGGCGCGCATTGCCGATTTGGTGACGCGTCACCTAGAGCAGCTCGCGCCGCCGACCGTCAAGGTCGAAGTCCTCAGCACGCGCGGGGGCGGTTATGCCTTTCTCACGCCCTATGATGCGCCGGCGATTCAGGCGGCGGCGCGCGCCTATGGCCGCGTCTTTGCCAAAGAGCCGGTCTATACGCTGGAGGGGGGCGGCATTCCGGTCGTCAACGTTCTCCAAGAGACGCTGCATGTGCCGGTGGTGCTGATGGGGTTTGGCCTGCCCGACGACAACCTGCACGCGCCCAACGAGAAGTTTTATCTGCCTAACTTCTACAGGGGCATCCGCACCAGCATCGCCTTTCTGGATGAGATGGCCGGTACGGATACCCAGGGCTGACCTGAGTCATCTCGAATCGCCGGGTTAGGCGGGCTGTAGCTGCCCTGTCGCGTACGGACACGAACTATCGTGTCCGTACTATCGTGTCCGTACGCGACATCGTGTGTCCGGACGGGCGGAAATTCCGGGATGCCTCATGGTGTCGCCGCGGCTATCAATACCACAGCCGCTTGTCGACCACGTTGCGCAGCGGCTCGCCGGCCAGAAAGCGGCGCAAGTTTTCCTTGAAGACGGCTTGACGCCGCGGCGCGACATGCGGGCTGGCCGCGGCCACATGCGGCGTCAGGATGGCGTTTTCCTGATCCCACAGCGGGTGATCGGCGGGCAGGGGTTCGACTTCATAGACGTCCAGCCCGGCCCCGGCGATGACGCCATTCTGCAGCGCCGCGGTCAGGTCGGCCAGGTCGACCACGACCCCACGCGAGATGTTGATCAGATAGGCCGTGCGTTTCATGCGCTGCAACTGGGCGGCGCGGATCAGCTTGACGGTTTCGGGCGTGTGCGGCACGCACAGCACCAGAAAATCGGCGGCGGCCAGCAGGTCGTCCAGCCGATCCTGGCCCCACAGTTCATCCACAAAGGGCTGGTTGGGCCGCGGGCGCGGCTCGACGGCGACGACGCGCATGCCCAGCGCGTGGCCGCGCCGGGCGACTTCCGTGCCGATACCCCCCAGCCCAAGGATGCCGAGCGTCTGGTCGGCCAGATGCACGACGGGCGCGCCGGTCTGCCAGTTGTGCTGAAGTTGGCGGCGCAAATAGAGATGCATGCCGCGGGCGAACATTAGGATATAGGCCAGCGCCTGGTCGGCGATCTGGTCACTGTAGATGCCCGCCATGTTGGTCAGCGTGAGGCCGGCTTCGACCAAGGCCGGGAACATATAATGCTCCAGCCCGGCGATGGGGGTCTGCAGCCAGCGCAGCCGCGTGGCGCGGCCCAGCAGGTCGGGCGTGATCGTGCCGATCATGCCGTCGGCGTCGACGATAGCGGCGCGCGCCTCGGCCTCATCTTGGGCGTTGGCGATCTCGGCGTCGCCCGCCACGCCACGCAGGTCGGCGATAGCATCCGCCGGCAGGGCAGGATAGATCAGGATTTTCACTGGACTTCTCCCACAGGGCGCGCTCGGAAGCGGGCGTAGCGGTCGCCGGTCAGAAGGTCGGCGACGTCGACACGCCGACCGCCCAACTCATCGGAGACATTGGCCGCCAGCACAGCGGCCAAGCTGTTCATGGCGTCGCCAAAGGGCGAGCGGATCAACTGCGGCGCACGCTCGGCGACGGCCTGGATAAAGGCGCGGCTGATCTCGTAGGTGGCGTTGTTGGGCTGCGGCGTGGGTAAGATATGCCGCACCTCGTTCACGGGCGGCGTCTGCTGCGGCGGGTAGGGGCCATCGTAGTGATAGGCGACCAGTTCGGCCGGTTCAAGGTGCAACTGGCCTTCGCTCCACAGCAGGCGGTGGCCGAAG
Source organism: Caldilineaceae bacterium (assembly GCA_020845455.1). Classification (GTDB taxonomy): domain Bacteria; phylum Chloroflexota; class Anaerolineae; order Caldilineales; family Caldilineaceae; genus QEUY01. The sequence goes on along the minus strand of JADLFO010000185.1, from coordinate 4,846 downwards.
TCCGAATGATAGGCGCGACGCAGCCGCGAGAGCGTGATATTGCCCACCGCGCCCGACACAAAGCCAAACAGCGCCGTATAGGCATAGGGGTTGTCGGCGCCGTCGATCACATCGGCGGGGGGGCGGTGGACATAGACAGCCTGCACCCATGCTACATCGCCCAGCCAGTAGCGCCAGAGGTCCAGCGGGTGGATCCCCGCCTCGACCATGGTCGTGCCCGACCAGGCGCGGCTCGCCGTCCATACGCGGTTGACAGGGCCGCCGGCGGTCTCGGTGTGCATGTGCTTGACGCTGTGACCTTCCAGCGGGGCATGTAGGGTGTAGGTGCTCATGACCACGCGTTTGCCGGCCAGGAAGTCACGCACGGTCTCATGGCGCGCCTCATAGCGCTGCTGGAAGCCGACCGCGGCCAGGATGCCTGCGCCGCGGATTGCCTGCTCCATCTCGATCGCTTCGTCGAGGTAGAGGCTCATCGGCTTTTCGACAAAGAGATGGATTCCGGCGCGGGCAGCAGCCACCACTTGCCCGGCGTGCAGGTTGGGTGGAATGCAGATATAGAGCGCATCGGGGGCCGCGTCGAGCAGGGCGTTGAAGTCGGTGGTCATGCGGATGCTGCGGGCGGTGAAACCGGGCACAAACGTCTGCAGTTTGGTTTCGGCCAGGTTATCGACAAAGGCATCGCCCAGGGCGACGACCTCTGCCAACCCCTGTTCTTGGAGCCGCCAAACGTGGGTGAGGTGCTGGAGGCCGCGCTGGCCCAGGCCAAGCACGGCGACGCGAACGGGTGCAGACATGCGATTACTTTCTAGCGGTGTTGTTCCTGTGAACTTGAGTTTCTATTTGTGGGAACAACTCAATCGTTGATGTCGGTCTGTTTCTCGATCTTGGCCTCGTCTAACTCCATGCCCAGACCGGGTGCGGTGGGCAGGACGATCTTGCCGCCGACCGGTTTGAGCGGTGTCTTGAGGAAGAACTGGTGGATCTCGTTCCACTTTACCAGATATTCCTGGATCGGGCAGGTCGTCTGGGGCCAGGCTGCGATCACATGCGCCGTAGCCGGGGTGGAATGGCCGTGCGGGATCACCGGCAGGTCATAGGCGGAGGCGAGCGCGATGATCTTCTGCATTTCAGAGATGCCGCCCGCCCAATAGATGTCGGGCTGAAGCACATCGCACGCGCCCGCGTCCATCAGTTCCTTCAGCCCCCACCGCGTATATTCGTGCTCGCCGCCGGAGATGGGGATGCGCACGTTGCGCCGGATCTCGGCGTACTGCTCGATCTTGTCGGGCAAGACCGGCTCCTCCAGCCAGCGCGGGTGATATTCCTCCAGCCGGTCGGCCATCTGGATCGTATAGGGGACATCCCAACTCATCCAGCAGTCGAGCATAATGTCCACGTCCGGCCCGACGGTTTCGCGCAGCGTGCGTACCAGGCGAAGGTTGCGCGCAATGCCCGCTGCGCCGTCGGTGGGGCCATCGCGGAAGAACCACTTGGTGGCGGCATAGCCCTGGCTCACGACTTCCTGGGCGCGCTCCTGCACCAGTTCGGGGTCGAGCGAGTAGCCGAGCATGCTGGCATAGGCCGGGATTTCGGTGCGCGTGGGGCCGCCCAACAGGGTGTAGACCGGCGCATTGGCCCATTTGCCCTTAAGATCCCACAGGGCGCAATCGACCACGCTGATCGCCATCATGACCACGCCCTTGCGCCCGTGGACCATATAGCGGTACATGCGGTCCCAGATGCGTTCGATGGCGAGCGGGTCATGGCCGATGAGCAAGGGTTTGAGCTGGGTGGCGATGATAAAGGCCTGGTCGGCGGGCATGGGGCCGCCGATGCCGGTGAGGCCGGCGTCGGTGCCGATCTCAACGAAATGCGCCACGATACGATATTGGTCGGGGCCATGCGGCTCCAACCAAGTTGCGCCTTCCTCACGGTGTTCGGGATAGATGTCCACAGGCCGGATCAGGCGTTCTTCCCAAAAGGTTCCGGCATGATCCATCACGCCTTCCACCTGGAAGACACGCACATGGGTGATCTTCATCTTGTCTTCTCCGTGCATCGCTCGGCTGATTGCTGCGGTTGGATGGGAGTTGGACGGTGGGGTCCACGAGCGATCATACTCTGCGCGTGGAAAATGGACAACTTGCGGCACACCTGAAGATTCACCGCAGGGGGCGCAACGGCAGACATGAACGACGCTTGTCTTCGGAAAGTCCAATGTGGCGTCGAAAACCACCTACAAGCGAACTATGCAAGTGGCCGGCGCTTGCCAAGCGCCGGCCACTTGCGTTACAAGGGAAAAATTCCTATGACTCGATGGGCGTGTCGTCGCGGTTGCCGTATTCCTCCCACGACCCGTCATAGTTGCGCACGTCGGGATAGCCCAGCAGTTCCTTGAGCACAAACCAGGTGTGCGCGCCGCGCACGCCGGTCTGACAATAGGTGATGATCTGCTTGTCGGGCACGAACCCGGCCTTGGTGTAGAGGTCGAAAAGGGCGCGCGCCTCTTTGAAGGCGCCGTCGTCGTTGACCGCGTTGACCCATTCGACGTTGATCGCGCCGGGGATGTGGCCGCCGCGCTTGGCGCGCACGTCGGTACCGGTGAATTCCTCCGGCCCGCGCGTGTCGCACAGCACGGTGTTGGGGTCGTCTAGATGTTCCAGCACATACTCGGTCGTGGTGCGGATCGCCAGGTCGGGGTCCTGGGCGACATACTCGGTGGGCGTCACGGTGACGGCGTCAGTCACCAACTGCCGGCCATCGGCGGCCCATTTCAGTCTGCCGCCGTTGTAGACCTTGACGTCGCTGTGCTGATAGTACTTGAGCACCCAGAAGGCGCGTGTGGCCAGCAGGTTGCTGCTGCCGTCATAAAAGACGACCGTAGTCTCTGGGGTGACGCCGATCCGGTTGAGCAGGGCGGAGAGCGCGTCTTGGGTCAGGATTTGCCCCTTGGTCGAATCTTCGGGGTTAGTCATTTCGCCGCCGGTGCTGACATAGACTGCGCCGGGCAGATGGCCCGCGGCATAGTCTTCGGCCTTGCCGCTGACGTCGACTAGGCGCACATTGGGGTCGTCTAGGTGGTCCAAGACCCACTGCGTATCCACCAGCACATCGGGGTTGGCATAGACTTCGACGGGCGCTATCTCCGGCGTCGTGGCTGCGGCGGGGGCAACACACGCGGCCACGACGGCGTTGAGCAATAGCAGCGCAAATGCGATCCAAATATGGGTTTTCATGGGACAGTTTCTCCTGGTGTCTTCTGAGCAGCCGGTTAGCTGCGTGTCAACGTGATGCGCCATTCGGGAGAGCCGGTCTCCTCGATGGTCGCTTGGTAGCCCAGGCGCGCCGCCTGGGTGGGGATCGTCTCCAGCGCCGGGGCGTGGTCGGTGATGACCTCCAGCCCCTGGTCGGCGGGACTCAGTTTTTTCAGCGCCTGGACGGTCTTCATCATGGGGTAGGGACAGATTTCGCCGCGTACGTCTAGTTGCTTGAGCGCCATAGGGATTCCTTTCCGGTGGCCTCGAAAGTCTGGAAAACCGATCAGCTGATGCGTTCGATCACTTTGGCGCCGATCCATGCGCCTGCGGTGAGGCAGAGCGCAAAGACCCAGCCGTTGACGGCCAGCGATGGGATGGCGGAGAAGAACGCGCCGATAGTGCAGCCCATCGCCAGCCCTGCGCCATAGCCCATCACCACGCCGCCGCCCGCCGCCTGGAGATAGCGCACTTTTTGGCGCGGCAGGCGGATTTTGAACTCGCCGGCATAGAGCGCGGCGATAAACGACCCAAAGACCATGCCCCACACCAGGAAAAACATGTGATGCAGGATGCCCGTATCGCCCAATTCCAGCGCACAGCCGGGCAGGCTGGCCGCGCCTTCCAGTATGCCGGGGCCGATGCCCGCGGCATTCGTGAGGCCGATGACCCAGCGCGAGACCTCGCCCGTAAAGCCCCAAGGGTGCGAATGCAGAAAGAGCAGTAGATTCAGCCCGCCCAAGATCGCGCCGCCGGTGGCCATGGGCCAGCCGTGGACAAAGACGCGGCGCAGGCTGTCGCCCAGTTTGGCGCGAAAGCTTTCCCCGCCGCTGCCCACAAAGGGCGTTTCCGGGATGGTCATGCCGCCGCGGCTCTCCCACCAGAGCACCAGCAGATAGACGGCCAGCAGCCCCAGAAAGGTGACTGCGATGGCCCCGGCATGACCCAAGTAGGTGGGCAGCCAGAGGCGCGGGCCGCCGGCGATGCTGGCATTCCACCACCAATTCCAGGTGTAGCCGGCGACGAGCAGGCCGAGCATGATCCCGCCAAAGCTGACCCAGGAGGCGACATAGCCTTCGCCCATGCGGTAGACGCTGCCGGAGATACAGCCGCCCGCCACCACCATGCCGATGCCAAAGAGCAGCCCGCCCACGACCAGATGCCAGCCCAGGGGCAGCACATTGGCGTCGGGCGGGATGATGCCCAGGCTGGGGTTGGGAACCTGGCGCGCCATCATCACCGCGAAGCCTGCGGTCGCCACGGCCAGACCGGCCAGCACGCTGCGCATTGCCCGGCCATGGCGCAGCAGGAAGAGATCTCGAAAGGCGCTGGCGAAACAGAAGCGGCTGCGCTGCAAGACAAAGCCAAAGGCCAGGCCAAAGGCCCAAAAGACGGCCATTTCGCCGCTCACCGCCGCGGCCAGCAGCAGGATGGCGAGGGCAGCCAGCGTCGCCAACACGCCTATGCGGATCTGCGGGCTGAGCGAGAGCGAGCGCGGGAGCGCGGCAGTGGCCTGCAAAACGGGTTGCTGCCGCGGGTCGGATAGATGACTGCTCAAAATTAGTTCCTCCTCTCTGGAGACAGGGTAGGGC
>JADLFO010000184.1 GCA_020845455.1 Caldilineaceae bacterium | reverse complement strand
GTCGCCACCTCAGTGCCGACGGGTGGACCTTCTGTCAAGACCGCGATGTCCCCTTCGATGTGGTCCACCGTGATCGGTGTCCGCACAAAGGTAAGCGTCTCTGGGCTGGCATAGAGCCAGGTCCCGCCGTTCAGGTCATAGATCACCGCCGCATAGGGGACGACCAAGCGCGGCGTCCCATCCACCGTCTCCTCACGCACCACGGTCGTCTGGATATCGAGCCGCTGGGCAGCCTTCTCGGTCAAGATGACGCGGTTCAACTCCGTGCCTTCGATCGGCTCGATCACGGCAGGTTTTTCGCCCGCCGCGCTTTCTACAGCCTTTGTACACCCGATCAGGATCGAACCGCCCAGAACGAGCAGCGCCATGACCAGGAGAACCCTCATCCATCGCTCGCGATACCACATAGTCTCCATGCCTCTCTCTATAGGTACAGCTCTGTACGGCGACGCAGGTACACCAGCCTGGACCGGTTCCGATCCACGACGCAGCGCTCGACCGCTGCTATGCACGAGCCAACTCAAGATCCGCAGGCGGCTCCGCCGGCGATCGATCCTTCGACAGCGCAGGGCTGGCCCCAAAGCGCAGGTACAGGGCGGGCGTAACGAACAGGGTCAACACCGTCGACGTGACCAGCCCCCCCAGCATCACAATCGCCATGGGCCGCAGAAGCTCATGCCCGGCAATGTCGCCAAAGAGGACAAAGGGCAGAAGCGCCAACGCCAGGGACAGCGCCGTCATCAGGATCGGCGCCAACCGCTCCTGCGCCCCGCGCAGCGCCAGGTCCGGCCCAAACGATTCGCCCTCCGACCCCTCAAGATGGCGCAGATGGCTGATCATGACCATACCGTTGCGCACGGCAAGGCCCAGGATCGCGAACAGGCCAAACAACGCCCCTAACGTCAGCCCGCCCGCGGCAAACGCCGCCAGCACGCCGCCCGTCAGCGCCATGGGTAAGGTCAAAAGCGAGGCGCCGGCCAGACTCCAGCTCTGATATGCCGCCTGGAACAGCAAGAACATCCCGACGACAGCGGTGAGCGCAACCGCCCATACGCGCCACCACGCGGCCTGCTGTTCTGCCGAATTACCCAGCACCTCGGCGTGGAACTCCATCGGGAACGCGATCTTGCCGAGACGATCGTCGATCGCCGCCGCCACCGCGTCGAACCTGCGCCCCTGCACACTCACGTCGACGTCGACAAAGCGTGAGACCGCGTCGCGCCGGATGATGACCGGTGTCGGCACGATGCGCACCTCGGCCAGTTCATCCAGCCGCACCAGCCCAAGCGGGGTTTCGATCGGCAGCCCGCGGATATCGCTCAAGCTGTTGCGTATCTCAGGCACGCCCCACACGACCACATCAAACACCTTCTGCTCCTCAAACAGGGTGCCGACCTGGAGACCCGACAGGAGGGTAGTCGCCTGGCGGCGCACATCGCCGGGGATCACCCGGTGACGCTCGGCGGCGGCGAGATCGACCTCGATCTCCAGTTGCGGCTCCTCCGTCTGCGCATCCGTGCTCGCTTCAACCACGCCCTCGATCTCGGCAACAGCCTGCCGCACCTCCTGCGCCTTCTCGTGCAGAACGGCCAAGTCATAGCCGAAGATGCGCACGGTGATGTCATGATCGGCGTTTGTCAGCGTCTGGCCGAGCCGCTCCGGCTGATAGGTCTGCACCGTGGCAGACAGCCCAGGGTAGCCGCTGATCGCCTCGCGGATCGCGGCCACCGTCTGATCGTAGTCGGCGGCAGGATCAAGGCTCACCCACATCTCGCCGGAGTTGATCCCAACCACCTGATCGCCGGTCTCGGCGCGCCCCACATGCGAGCCAACATTGCGGACCCCCGCAATCGAACGCAGCTCGCGGCTGACCTGTATTTCCACGCGGTCCATCTCAAGCCGCGAGGCGCCGGGGATGCCCTCCAACTGGATCAACAGGTCAGTCTGTTTGAAGGTCGGCAGCAGCGAGCGTTCGAGAAAAGGCAGCGCCGCCAGCCCGGCCAGGATGATGACGGCGGCAACCACCAGCGTCGCAGTCGAAGCGCCGACGGTGCGCGCCAGCAGCCCTCGATAGACACGCTGCAGCCCTGGGATTACCGGGGAGGCGCGGCCTTGGCGCGGCGACCCGCCCAAGAAAAGCATACTCAGCACCGGCGTCACCAGCATAGCCGTCGCCAGAGAGACCAATATCGCCAGCAGATAGGAGACAGCCAAGGGCCGGAAAAATGCGCCCGCCAGGTCTTGCAGGAACAAGACCGGAGCCACCGCCAGCGCCAGGATCAGCGTTGCAAAGGCGATCGGGCTGCGCATCTCAAGCGCCGCGCCCAGGATGATCTCCGTGGTGGGCCGGTCGCTCCCTTCCTGGCGATGCCGGCGCAGACGCCGGCTGATGTTTTCGACGTCGATCATGGCGTCGTCGATCACCGCACCCAGCGCCATGGCCAGCCCTGCCAACACCATCACGTTAAACGTGGCGCCCCGCAGATAGAGCATAAATGTGGCGACGACCAGCGACAACGGGATGGCCACAAATCCGATCAACGCGCTGCGCCAGTCCCACTGGAAGAGCAAGAGCAGCAGCAACACCAGCAGCGCGCCGATCAGCAGTGAACGGCTGACGTTGCCTGTGGCGCTCTCGATATAAGTCGCCGGGCGGAAAATGGTCGTATCAATCTTGATGCCGGTCAGCCCGGGCCGCATGGCGTCGAGCGCTTCTTCCACGCCGCGCGTCACTGCTTCGGTGCTGGCTCCGGGGAACTTCTCGATCACAAGCAGATAGCCAGGACGGTCATTCAGCATCGCATCGCCGATCAGCGGCTGATGCTCTTCCACGACATTGGTCACCTCCCCCAAGAGCAGCCCGTCGGCGTCGGCGACAGCCACCTTAGCCAGCTCTTCCGGCGACGAGATCGGCAGCAGATGGCGGATGCTCAAGCGCTGCGTCGGGGTATCGATCCAGCCTGCCGTGCCCGGCGTCGAAGCCTCCAAATAGCTGAGGGGCGACACCCACAGCGCCTCGCCGGCGGTTTTGATGATCTGTGCCAGCGTCACGCCATTGTCGTACAGCCGTTCGGGGTCAACCTGCATCTGCAGCTGGCGCTCGCGCTGGCCCCAGACGGCCACATTGGCCACGCCGGGCACACCCATCAGACGGGGTTTGATATTCCAGCGCACCAGAACCCCCATCTCGATCAGGGAGAGTTCCTCGGAAGAAAGCCCCACCATCATGGCGCGGCTGCTGGCCGACAGCGGCTGCAGCATGACGGGCGGTTTGGACACGTTGGGCAAGGCATAGGCCTGGGTCAGCCGCTCTTGCACCATCTGCCGCGCCCGAATGGGGTCGGTCCCCGGTTCAAAGACCATCAGGATCGACGACATCCCCGCCACCGATTCGGAGTAAATCTGGTCCAGCCACGCCACCCCGTTGAGCAGGTCGGCTTCGGTGGGCACGGTGATCAATGACTCCACTTCCGAAGCCGAAAGCCCCAACGCTTCAGTCTGGACCTCTACCAGCGGTGGGTTAAACTCAGGAAAGACATCTACAGGCATCTTGCGCAACTGCGTGATCCCATAGACCAGAATCGCCGCCGCAGTTACGACGACCAGCAAGCTCAGCCGCAGACCTGATCCGACAATCCAACGGTTCATCGCCAAGCCCTCCTCGCTCAATTATCCGGCGCACATAGCCGCCGCTCACGCCCCCACCAGCCTCACAATAGTTTGTTTGACAAGTCCATGCATTTGTGCCAGAATGTAAGCGGCATGAGAGGGCCAAACGCCCATACCGGCAGCGGTTTACAGTGGTCAACAGCCCTGCAATTCCTTGCTGCAGAGCAAGAGCAGAGGCCTAACCACGCAAATGGCTGTTTGGATGTGCGCCGGCGCTTAACATGCCGGACCGTACGAAGAAGTGTCCACGTAACCTTTGGCGAGGAGCGCGTGGACATTTCTCATTGTGGGCCAGTCAATCGCAAGTTTGCACCTCCTCTCCCTCGTTTACCCCTTCTCCTACCGCGATCGCCCTGAATCGCAAGCCGGCGCATGCGAGTTGTCAGACACAAAAAAACTATTCAGCGATTCAGCAGCGTAAGAATTCAGTGCTGTGCAGCGAAATATTCGTCACTTCTGCTAGCGATGCCGGTTGATAATTTCGAACTGAGGCCAACCATGATGAGAGGTGAACTGAAACAATCTCAAGAACGGTGCATGGGCCTGGCAGCTAGCCAGGCGGCGTGAACTCGTACACTGTTCTTGGGATCGCTTGCGCTGACACCGCCCTAGCCGCCATACAGTCTGGCAAGTTTAGCAGGGTTTGCGAAGAATCCGATGACAGAACGGTAGGAAGATAACGAGCAGAAGTTGAAACTGAGGCCGAACGCGCCTGTCAGTTCGGCGGAGCATGGACAACAGGCTTGAAATCTCCTGTAGCCAAATAAAGTGTAGCGGATTATCTCCGGCAAGTCAATAGATTTGTCGATGATTTTTTGGGCGTTATGACAGATATTTCTTATCAGTTTTGACAGGAATCACGTCTACCCAGGCACATTCACTGTTCAAGCGGCCCGCCCAGCGCCTCCAAAGGAAAAGGCATATTTTCCGGCCAGCGATCCTGGGGTTCATAGCCGAGCAGACGGCGCGCCGGTTCAAGGTCCATATGCGGAACCCCTTGGGCCTTGCTGCCCGCAAAGACGACCAGCGACTCGCCCGGCGCAGGCACATCCGCCTCCACACAGCACTCGAAGAAGCGCTGCGCGTCGGCATAGCTCAGATAGATGTTCTGCCCATAGTCGCTGCGTGCAATCGCCTGCGCCTGTTGCAGGCTGCGCGGCAGCCAACCGATACGCACATGGATCACCCCGATGGTGTAGAGCGCCGCGTACATATCGCCCATCATCACGCACCAGGAGCGGCGCAAATTGAGAAGTCGATAACCGAAACGCCGCCGGGGCCGTGCTATCGTCACGTCGCGACAAACTGTCCACAACAGCACCCACAACAGGAGGCATCGATGAACTACGACCTACTTGTGATGAGCTTCGACACACCAGAAGCAGCCGCCGGAGCGCGCGAGGCCGTGCGCACCATGCAGCGGGAAGGCCGCTTGAGCCTGGAGGATGCAGCAGCGCTGCGCAGCGATGCCGCCGGCAAGGTCGAGGTCGACAACGAACTCAGCCGCGACATCAAGGTCGGCGCCGGGATCGGCGCGGTGCTGGGCGCAGTGTTCACATTCTTCTTTCCGTTTGTGGGCTTGGTGCTTGGTGCGGCGGGCGGTGCGCTGGTCGGCGCGTCGCTGGATCGAGGCGTCGACCAGCAGTTTGTCGACGATGTCAAAGCCTCGCTCAAGCCCAACAGCTCGGCGCTTTTTCTGGTGGTCGCCGGCGGCGATCTAGACGCCCTGCGCGCCGCGCTAGCGCCCTACGGTGGACAGATCATCCAGACGACGCTGGACAAAGGGGTCGCGGACCAACTGCGCGACGCCAATCGCTAGCTGCCGAGCGCCAGACCGGGCGGGCTTCACGCCGCGCCGGACTCGGATGGCTGCGTACTGGCGTCCACGGCCCCGCGATGCCACCATTCGCGAAAGCGACAGCAGGCGCCCTGGTCGTCAAACTCCACCACAAAGACCCCGTCCAGCGCCGCCTGGACGCCGGATGCAGCGGTGGTGAATTGCGACCGCCACAGCGCAATGCCCAGATTGCCGGATACAGCCAGGATTTCATAGGCAAAGGCTACATCCCGAAACTGCTGTGCGGCGTCTCGCCAATAGCGATAGATCGCATCTTGGCCCACGATGGGCGTAGCAAAGGGCGTCTCGCGATATTCGGCCTGCGGCGCGAAGAGCGCAGCTGCGCCGTGTGCGTCGCGCGCCTCGCTGGCCTCGGCATACCGATCCATCCACTGCGCAAAGTGGTTCTGTGTCAACATGGTCTTCTCCTGCCGGACCCGACCCGCGCCCCGCCTATCACATCGCTCGATCCGCCACGCAGCTACACTCACTAGACGACTTGGTTGACCAGTTCCGCTTCCCCACGCCACAGCCGGGCAAGGTTTTCCAACAGGATGTCGAGCAGGTTTTCTTCGTAGCGCCGCGTCTCGCCTGCCGTGTGCGGTGTGATCACCACGTTGTCCAGATCCCAAAACGGCGAATCCGCCGGCAGCGGCTCATCCCAAAAATGATCCAGCCCCGCCCCGGCGATCGCGCCGCTGCGTAACGCCGCCAGCAAAGCCGGTTCATCTACACAGCCGCCGCGCGCCACGTTAATCAGGTAAGCCGAGGGTTTCATCTGCGCCAGCACGCCGGCATCAATCAGGTTGCGCGTTTCAGCCGTGAGCGGGCAGGTAAGCGCCACAAAGTCGGCGCGCGGCAAGAGCATTAGAAGCTGCTCCGGCGGATGAACTTCCTGCGCGGCGCTGGGCGCAGTCGCCGGCGTGCGCTTGGTGGCGATCACCTGCATGTCAAACGCCCGCGCCAAGGAGGCCAGGCGCGAGCCGATCCCGCCCAGCCCCACGATCAGCAGCGTCTTACCGCCCAATTCGTCCTCCCGCCGGCTGAGGTCCGAGATCATGCCGCGCCAGTGATGGGCGCGTTGGTGGTCGCGCCCCGTGTGCAACTGGCGCGCTAGGCTGAGGATCAAGGCTATGGCATGTTCGCCCACGGCGTTGCGATTGACCCCTTTGGCATTAGCCAGGCGAATACCGCGTGCCCGCAGCCGATCAAGCGGGAACTGCTCATAGCCCGCCCCGATCGACTGGATAAAGCGCAGCCCAGGCGCGCCATCCAACAGGTCATTATGCCAGAGTCCGGAGACCACCAAGACCTGGGCATCGCGCAGCCGCCGGCGCAGGTCATCTCGGTTCCAGACCTGCAAATGGGTCATCCCCGTTGCCCGCCGTGCAAAGCTCTCGGCCAGCGGATAGGCAACGTGGGCAAAGCAAATGGCGGTCTCATCCCGCGCCGGAAAATCCGAAAACGTATGACCCTGTGGAAACACCGCTTGGCTCCTCCTAGTCTGTAGGCTGTGTGCCGGCGAATGATCGACCAGACCACCAGGACAGGATAAATCCAAAACTGGTCAAGGCGCAGCGGCTGCTTGCTCATGGGTTGATCTCCACCAGCCCGCTTTGGTGGCGCAACAGATAGATCTGCGCCGCCGAAATCACAGGCAAGATAAACGTCAGCGCCCAACCCACTGTCGACGCAAGCCCCAGTTCAAAGATCCGAAAACCGTTGGATAGCGCAAAAGAAGAGTATCGGCGCAAGGCTCGGAATGGTAATCGAGAAGAATCGTTGTATCCCGCCTGCTCCATCAACCTTGGCTGCCTCGCATAACATACAGGGGCCTTATGCCGAGCGCAACAACAGCGCCCCGTGTGTCTGTAGGAAGCCATTATAGCAGTTGAGGCCAGGTGTGGCGAAGCACGACGACAAGCCTGGCCTCATACAGCAGAAACCATCCCGCTCATTTCCGTGCGCGCCGCGCCGCCAGGCCCCAACCCGGCTTATGGGTCTTCCGACATCGCATTCCCCGCGCCTGCACCTTCTCGCTCTCAGGGCTGCGCTGCCTGCGTAAAGCGCGCCAGGATAATATCCGCATAGGTCGGACAGGTCTTCCACGGCTCGTCAAGGTCTTTGCCCCCATAGCCATGCTCGGCCACATAGCCGGCGCGCGGGTTCCCTGCCGGGTCCAAGGCCAGCATCGGCTGTTGACCTGTGACCCAAGTCGAAATCGAACAGCGCCGGATCGGCGCAATTGGATAGTCACTCTCCAACGCCATGCTCTTTTCAAGCATCTGCGCCTGCCAGACCGCCGCGCCCGATTCGCAACCGGCATCACACCAGGCCAGGCTCAGCCCACCGCCAAACGCATCATAGGCGATGCGCGGCCGGCCCTGCGTATCCAACGCCAGGTCGGCATTCTGTCCATGATACTTGGGCAGTTCCAGGCCGCGCACCTGCCAATCGTTCTGCCCCGCCAGCCGGCAGTTGGTATTGCACCACAGATAGTAGAGCCGGTTGGCTTCGAGACTGGAGTCCGGATAATCGCCGGAATAGAAGATCATGCGCGGCCGGCCCTGGTCGTCGACGCGCAGGCTGAAACGCGCGCTGCCGTGCATATCCGCCATAAAGATGCCATCCCAGTTGCTTGCCACCAGACAGTCGGCATCGCAGGCCAGGTAGAGCAGCCGCATGATCACCTCGTCGCTGTCGTCGAAGGCTACGAAGAGATGCTGGCCGGTCTCGCACAGTGGCGTGCTCTGGGCAACCCCAGCTCCATGGCCTTGGGCCTTAACTATATCAGCCCGACCGCCATCCGCTTGGGCCGTCTGGGCGAGGCGCAGGCCTTCCTACAGGAAAGCCTCGATCTCTTGACGCAGGTGGGCGACCTCTGGGGTATGGGCACGACCTACCGGCTCCTGGGTCTCGCTGCGCTGGCCCAAGGCGACACGGATCTTGCCCTCGCCCACATTCGCCATTCTCTCGAGCTTTTCAGTGGGTACATCACGGGGTGGGATATCGCGCAGTCGCTGATCTATTTGGGTCAGGCGACCCTTGCCGCGGGCGATACCGTCGAGGCCCGCCGCATTTTCTTCGAGGCCTATCGGGTAGCACAGGAGGCCCAGCCCCCTCCGCTCATGCTGGATCTGCTGGTCGCGCTGGCGCACTTGCAGTTGCAGACGGGCAACCTCGAAACTGCCATGCGGCTTGCCTGTCTGGCTCTCGACCACCCCGCCGGCATCGAGGCGACACAGGAGCGCGCACGCTGGATATCTGCTGAAGCGGGCCTGCGCTTGACCGTCGATCAAGCGCAGGCCGCCAGAGCCTGGGCGGCGAGCGCCTCCTTGTCCACCGCTGCCGACCTCCTTTCGGAATAGACCCATGCGCCCGGTCGAGCACAGATCGCACACCGCAGCGGCTCTTGCCACAAAGCGCAAGAAGCCCGTACAATACCCTCAACCCACACCCAAAACCTCTTGCCCAGCGGCGCCCAGGGCTGAGTAGAAGGAACAGACGATGTCCACCCGCAAGATCCTCTATCTGCCGCGCACCAGCCTTTCGCGCGACATCCTCTCGGTACGCGCCCGCGCCCTGCTCGACGGGCTAGGTACGGTCGTCTGGAATGAGACCGACCGCGATCTCACTCAGGACGAACTGGCCGAACTGCTGCCCGGCGCGGCTGCGGTGATCACCTCCTGGGGCGCGCCCGCGCTCACGCCCGATCTGCTGGCGGCCGCCGACAGCCTGCGCATCGTCGGCCATGCCGCCGGCACGGTCAAAAAGCTCATGCCCCCCGAAGGCTACGCCCGCGGCATCGTCGTGCTCAGCGCCGCGCCGGTCATCGCCGACGCCGTGGCCGAGTATACCCTCTGGGCCATGCTCAGCGTCCAGCGCAACCTCTACTACTATCAAACGTTGATGAAGCAGGGCCGCGGCTGGAAAGGAACTGGCGACAACTCCGGCCACTCGCTCTACGGCAAGCGCGTTGGCCTGGTCTCGGCGAGCATGGTCGGGCGGCGTGTCATCCACCTCTTGGCCCCCTTCGGCTGTGACATCGCCGTCTATGACCCCTATCTGAGCGAGGCCGAGAGTAGGCAACTGGGCGTGCGCAAAGCCTCGCTTGAGAAGATATTTGGCGAGAGTGACATTGTGTCGATCCACGCCCCCTCCACGCCCGAAACCAAGCGGATGATCGGCGCGGCCCATTTTCAGGCGCTGCGCGACGGCAGCCTCCTGATCAACACGGCGCGCACCTGGGTGCTTGATTCCGGCGCGCTGCTGGCCGAACTGCGCCGCGGGCGCATCCGCGCCGTGCTGGACGTCTTTGACCAGGAACCGCTGTTGCCGAACGATCCCCTGCGCGACCTGGACAACGTCTTCCTCACGCCGCACATCTCCGGGCACTCGCTGGAAACACGGCGGCGGCTGGTGGAGGCCATTGTCGAAGATATGGCGCGCTTTTTTGCCGGCGAGCCGCCGCGCCTGGCGGTTGCGCCCGAACGACTCAGCATCATGGCCTAGACCGGGAGACCGCCATGCCCAGCCAAAGCCGCGCCGGCGATATCCGCCCAAG
>JADLFO010000183.1 GCA_020845455.1 Caldilineaceae bacterium | reverse complement strand
GCCGCCTATCTCACCGGCGAGATCGAGACTGAACAGGGCGCGCTGCCCCCGCGGCTGCAACTCGACCTGCAGCTGGCCCAGGTCAACCGCTATGGCGAAAACCCCCATCAACAGGGCGGACTCTATGCCTATGGCGGCGACCCTATGCCTTTTGTCGTGCTGCACGGTAAGGAGATGAGCTATAACAACTGGCTTGACCTCGACGGCAGTTGGCAGGCCGCCCAGGATTTTCCCGACCCCACGGTCGCCATCATCAAACATGGCAACCCCTGCGGCCTGGCGAGCGCCGGCACGCCGGCTGAAGCGTATGAGAAGGCGCTGGCGAGCGACCCGGTGAGCGCCTTCGGCGGCATCGTCTCGGTCAACCGTCCGCTGGACCTGGCGACCGCCGAACAGATGGCGAAGCTCTTTGTCGAGGTGGTGGCCGCGCCTGCCTATGAGCCGGAGGCATTGGCGCTCTTCAAACAGAAGAAGAACCTGCGTATTGTGCAGCCGGCGGGGGTGACGTCGCGCCCGCTCAGCCTACGCAGCATCTATGGTGCGGTGCTGGTACAGGAGTTGGACACGAGTCAGGCAGATATGGACCCGGCCAACTGGCAGGTGGTCAGCCGCCGCCAACCTTCGGATGCCCAACTGGCCGACCTGGCCTTTGCCTGGCGTGTGGCGCGCTGGGTGAAGAGCAACGCCATTGTTTTTGCGCACGACCAGGCCACGGTGGGGATCGGCGCGGGACAGATGAGCCGCGTCGATTCGGTGATGCTGGCGGGCCACAAGGCGGGCGACCGTTCGCGCGGGGCGGTGATGGCCTCGGATGCCTTTTTCCCCTTTGCCGACGGTATCGAGCAGGCTGCCAAGTGCGGCATTACGGCGGTGGTGCAGCCGGGTGGGTCGGTGCGCGACGATGAGGTGATTGCCGCCGTCGATACCCTGGGGCTGGTGATGGTGCTGACCGGCGCGCGCCATTTCCGCCATTGATGCTGGTGTGCTGCGCGCAGTGGGGCGCTGTCACTGCGGTGATTTCGGCGGGCGCAGGGCGGCCCTATCCTGACAAACTAGGGACAGATGTCACATGACAAAGGCACGGCGGCTGTCTATACTGTGGGCAACTGTTGGTTCGTCCCATTCAGGAGAATTCGCACAGCCTCGTACTGCGATCTTGCATTCGTCGAGTATTGGTATGAGGCTCACCGGGAGGAAACCGCCATGCGAATTATCATGGACCGTGGGTTGTGCGATGCGGCGCTGCCGTTCTGCGCGCGCTGCTCGGCTGCGTTCTTTGGCAAGCCGCTGGGAACGGATCGCCTCTGCGTCATCGATGTGATCGACGACGGCAACGACGAAATGCTGCATTTCGAGGTACGCACCGATGGCCGTGTGCTGGAATTCGATCTGACTGAGGAGTTGCAGCAAGGGCTGGCGACCGAAGGCTGGGAATTCTTGGCCGATTTTGACCCAGGGTTTTTCCGTACTGGCGCTGCGAACCGCTGGAAGGAGTTGGGCAAACTGCCCGCCTCCCACAGCGTGTAGCATAGTGCATATGGCCCGGGCCGGATCGCCGCCGCCATCGACCCTAGGGGGCTGGGCCATATGACACACCAACCGACGTCGGAAGGGCTTGGGCCGTCCCCGCAGATTTCATCGCAGCCGGGCGGCCCAAGTCTATTGGAGGGGATAGACGCGTTTCTTGCGGCGGTGGAGGGCTTGGCCGCGCAGGTCTATGCGGGCCGTCTCTCCACCGCGCAGGCGCTGCTGCGCCTTGGCGACGACTATGCCTATATCCGGCTGCGCGACCTGGCGCAGCCGTTGCGTTTTTTGCGGCAAATGGCGGGCGCGCCGCCTGTCCGGCTGGGCACGGCGGGTTTTCGGCGCAGCCTGGTGGACGACGAAAACCCGGCACGCCACTATACGGCGTTTTTATTGGTGGGCTATTGGCTGCCGCGGTGGGCGGCGCGCTGGGTGCTGTGGGGGTGGGAGATCGCCGGGTTTGTGCGCTATGGGGGCAAATGGAGCGTGCCCGATATGGCAAGCGGCATGATGGGCGTGCGCCATGGGCGGCTGGTGCGGCGCTATGGGCTGACGGTTTTGCCGGGGCTGGCGGCGGCTGAACTCGCAGAACCCTCTGTCTGCCCACCGCCCATGGGAAGGTCGAGCGGGTCGTCGGGGCCGGCGCTGCGCGCCGCTTGATTGGCCAGCTCGTCGGCGCGCTCATTAGCGGGGTCGCCCGCGTGGCCGCGCGTCCAGTGCCAGGCGACGCCGCCCGCCGGGGCGTGGCGGGCGATGGCCTGCATCAACCGCTGCCACAGGTCTTGGTTCTTCACCGGCTGTTTGGCCGCCGTCTTCCAGCCGTTGCGCTGCCAGCCGTGTATCCACTGCGTGATGCCGTCGCGCAGATAGGCGCTGTCGGTAAAGAGGTCGACCGCGCAGGGACGCTTGAGCGTCTCCAGCGCTTCGATGGCGGCGCGCAGTTCCATGCGGTTGTTGGTCGTCTGGCGATAGCGTCCGGTCAGTTCTTTCTCACGCCCGTTATAGCGCAGGATGGCGGCCCACCCGCCTGGCCCCGGGTTGCCGATGCAGCCGCCGTCGGTGTAGATGACGACGCGCCCGGCGTCTGGCGTGCTGCTCATCTTTCTGTCATTTCATTGGGAGTATCTTGTGGGATCATCTTGAGGTGCGGATCTCGATAAAGGTCGTCTGGCCGGGATGGACCGGGAACTCGGCGCGGAAGCTCTCGTCGTTGACGCTGCCGATCAGGTAATAGAGGCCGGCGGGCACGTCGCCCATCGCCCCGTTTTCGCCCCAGGAGGGGTCCGGCCCGATCTTTTCGGTGTCGAGATAGGTCTCGATCTGGCGCGCCCAGACGGCCTGGCCGCCTTCAAAGCGGGCGATGCTGACCTTGGCCCCGGCCCAAGTGCGGCCGTCCTTGGTGAGCACACGCACCGCCACCGACCCGTTGCCCGGGGCCGGCTCCATCCACAAATAGGGGTTGACGCTGTGGTCGTAGGTGTTGGCTCCCAGCCGCACTTCGACGTGCAGGTGCGGCCCAATGGCGATGCCGGTCATGCCGACCAGCCCCACGACATCCGCCGGCTGAACGCGCTGGCCCACCGGCACGCGCACCTCGCTCAGATGGCCGTAGAGCAGATAGACGTCCAGTTCCCCTCCGGCCACGGGCAGCCGCCGGTCGAGCCGGATCACCACGGCGTTGCCATAGAAATTGGCATAGGGGCCGAGCAGATCGGGGTCATCCGGCCCGGCGTGGACGACCTCGCCCTCGACCGCCGCCTGTACCGGCGTGCCCTGTGGGTTGGAGATGTCCACGCCATGGTGTGGGCGGTAGCGGTTGCCCGCGGTCGAACCAAACTGGTAGTTTGGGCTGGGGAAGCGGTTGGAGGCAAAGTCCGCAAAGGGGTTGCCGATCCAGAAATGGTCGCTCTCCGCCGGCGGTTTGGGGAGAAAGGTAGACCACAGCCGGCCCGGCCCAATCGTGGGAGGGGTGGCGGTGGGGGTGAGGATCGGTTCGGGTGTCGGCGTGGGCGCTTCGGGCGTGGGCGTCAGCTTCAGCCCCAGCGCGGGCACGATCTCAACTTTGGGGACGTTGAGCAAGTTCGTCGTTTCGGGCAGAGAGGTGGGGGTCGGCGTGGCCGTGGGCAGCAGCACGATCTCGGCCTGGATGCCGCTTGCCTGGGGCATTTGTTTGGCCTCTACCTCCAGCGCCTGGACCAGCACCGCGCCGTCGCCGGCTGCGCCGAGCGCGGGAATTTCAAGCGCAATCGGCATCGTGCCGGTGTCGCTGAGTTGCGTCGCAGGCGCGATTTCAAAGCCGGTTGCCGTAGCTGCAGGGCGGTTGCCCACCATGGCCGCGGCCCCACGCAGTGGCGCGACCGTTGGCTCGCTCGCCGGCATGGCCGCCAGTACAGGCGAAGTGGGTGTGACGACGACGATATTGGCGAACCAGGCGTCCTGGGTGGCATCGGGTGCGGTTTGGGCGTGATCGTTGCCTGCCGGCGGCTGGCCCTGCTGTACATTGGCCGGGTTGACGATGGCAAGCGAGGTGGGCCGGCTGTGCGCCTCGTCGCCGGGGTCGGAGGCAAGCGTAAAGCGGGGGACATCGCCGCGCGGCCAGCCCCACCACAACAGCGCCGCGGCCAGCCCCAACACGCTCAACCGCGCCGACAGCGGGAAGCGATGGCGCAGCCGCGCGGGGGTCTCGGTCAACGGGAAGGGGCCGTAGATCTCGGCGTCCTCATCCTGTGATACAATGCCGTCCTGTTGAGCCGCAGGCTCTGTCATAACCGGCTCTGGCACAACCGGCCCCGCCACCATCGATGACGGCGCAGCCGTCTGGCGCAGGAGAGGCAGACCCAGCAGCCGGCTGCGCAGCCGCACCACTTGAGGATGTTGTATGAATTCGGAAAGTCTCGCCATTCCCAAACCTTCAGCGGTCGTCCACTTCGACCTGTTTACGCTCTTCCCGCAGATGTTCTCCGGCCCACTGTCGGAAAGCATCGTCAAACGGGCGCAAGCGCATGGGCTGATCAGCGTTGCCCTTCACGACATCCGTAGTTATACGACGGACCGCCACCATATTTGTGACGGCACGCCCTACGGCGGCGGCGGGGGCATGGTTATGAAGCCTGAACCGATCGTGCGGGCCGTCGAGACGGTGTTGTCTCGCCCCGCGGGATGGACGCTGCCTGCCGAAGACGCATTTACGCACCTGCCCCCTTGGGACCCCGATACGCCCGTGGCGCTGCCGGACGGCGTACCGGTGATCCTGCTGACCCCGCAGGGGCGGCTCCTCACCCAATCACGGGTAGCCGAACTGAGCCGCTATCCGCGTTTGGCGTTGATCTGTGGGCGCTATGAAGGCGTCGACGAGCGTGTGCGCACGCAGATCGTAACCGACGAGATCAGCATCGGCGACTATGTGATCAGTGGGGGAGAGCTGGCGGCCATGGTGGTCGTGGATGCCGTCACGCGCATGATTCCAGGCGCGTTGGGCCATGCGCTCGGCGCGCACCAAGACAGCCATGCGCCGGGGCTGCATGGGCTTTTGGAAGGACCCCAGTATACCCGCCCTCCGGTCTTTCGCGGTGAGGCGGTTCCTGAGATTCTCCTGAGCGGGCACCATGCGCGCGTGGCTGCCTGGCGTCACAGGCAGGCGCTGTTGCGGACGCTGGCACGCCGCCCCGAACTGCTGTCCAAGCTTCCCTTGACGGATGAGGATCGCGCCTTTCTCAGGACGTGTGGCGAGCATGCGGACGTGCCTGACGGAGAATAAGCGAATAAGTGCCGATTGGCGTGCGCTGCTGCCACAATCCAATGCCACATCAGTCCAATACCATGTCCATCCATTGTTCAGACGTTTCCATTATAGTCCGCAATGGCGCGGCAACAAAATCGTTATGATGCGTTTTGCGAGCTTGGTAGAGGCTGGAGAAGAATCTTGAGTTCCACTGGTAGCGGGCGGAATTTGGCAGGCCATTTGGGCTGTGCTATACTCTGCAGGTTGTAATTCAAGGCAAAGAATTCTTAAGAAAATCGGATCGACGCTGCCAAGCGCAGTGGGTTGGATAAAGGAATGGTGACGTCATGACAAATGCTCTGATGGCTTCCCTACAGCCGCAGAACGGGGAGGACTTCCCGGAGATCAGCCCCGGCGACACGGTGCGTGTGTACCAGCGCATCACCGAGGGTCGCAACGAGCGCATCCAGGTCTTCCAGGGTGTGGTGATTGCCATGCGTGGCGGCAAGACCACGGGCGCCACCTATACTGTGCGGCGCACGGCAGCCCACGGCGTGGGGGTGGAACGCACCTTCCCGCTCTATAGCAAGAGTGTCGAGAAGATCGAGGTCTTGCGCAAGGCCAAGGTGCGCCGTGCTCAACTATATTATCTGCGCGATCTGCAGGGCAAGGCCGCCCGTCTGCGCGAGAAGCGTTTCCTGAAGGCGTAAGCGCCAGCTTGTTCCGAATCATTTGAAAAGCATCGGCCCGCGCCGGTGCTTTTTTGCTATGTGCGTTTGTCAGTGACAGGCGCTTGCGCCTGTCACTGACGCGTTGTCATCGTGTTTGCCTATGCTGCGCGCTCAGCCTCTATATCCCATGATAGACGCCCCAGCTACACCCGATCTGGCCCATGAGGTTCAACTCTGGCACGCCGGCCACCGTGCCGTGGCGGGGGTAGACGAGGCCGG
>JADLFO010000182.1 GCA_020845455.1 Caldilineaceae bacterium | reverse complement strand
GCTTGCCGCCGTCGTGTTGGCGCTCTCGCTGGCGCTTCACTCTAGTACGCTGATTGCCCAGACGGTCCCACAGGCTGTACCGGAGAGTACAGCGGATACCACCCCAGTTGAAGAACCCAACCCATCGTTTGCAGCCTATGCCGAAGCCATGAGAATACCCTATGCGGAGGCAGAGAGACGGCTAATACTGCAATACAAAATGAACGAGGTAGAGAGCAAGATCGCCGAAGCCGAAGCGACCTATGCCGGCTCTTGGACGCAGCATGAGCCGACGTTTGGTCTCGTGATAGCCCTGACCGATCCAGACGGTCAAGCCATCGTCGAGAAGTATCTGCAAGGCATAGCATGGGCCGATTTGGTTCAGGTGGTGCAGCGACCGCGTACGTTGGCCGAACTAGAAAGCATGCTTGCCCAAACCCGGACAGCCCTCAAAGGCGTTGAAGGGCTGTCTGACTTGATCTATGCGTCCGGTCTCAACGTCCAAGAGAGCAAGGTCAGGCTCTATTCGCCCGCACCGGAAGCTCTTCAAGCCAAACTGGTGCAAGAGCAGATATTACGCGAATCACCCGTCAAGATCGAGGACATTGAGTTTCTGTTGCAAGAGCAACCGGTAGCGCCTGCGCAGTGGAAGTACCCCTACCTGCTTGGTGGAAATCCCCAAAACAACTGTACCGCCGGCTTTGTGGTCAGACGCCACAGCGACAATCGCCGTTTCATCTCCACGGCAGGGCACTGTCCAAATTCGCTGAGCGCACTGTATGCTTATCCGAATCAGACTGGCATCTATCTTGGCCCGGTAGAGTTTGAGAATGATCCACTCATCCCTGTAGGACCGAGAGGGCGCGAGGCGGACTTTCAGGTCCACAGAAGCTCGGTGCGTGATTTTGATTTGACCAACCGGATCCGTACCGAAGCTAATCTGACTGGCCGCGTTGTCTCTTATCAGTTCAAGGCTGGTACACTGAATGATTGGGTCTGCAAGTACGGGAAGATGACCGGGTTGAGTTGTGGCTGGGTCTGGAACGTCAACTATAATCCTGGCGAACCCTATTTTGCCACCCAAAACTCCTATGTGCAGGTCTACAACCCGCTTTGGATAGGTCAAATTGGCTGTCAAGGCGACAGTGGCTCCCCGGTCTTTCAGGCGCTAGGCAACGGAGACGTTTCAGGATTGGGCAACCTTTCTGGAGTCATGAACCCTTCTGTATGCGGGGCTGGGAACAACAACTGGTTCTTCTATACACCGGTAGATGAGATCAATGGGTTGGGCTACAGCATCCTCATCTCCGACTATCCAGTCTACTACTACCAGAACGTCTTCTGGACGGAGAGCAGTTGCACCGAGTACCGCGCCCGGCTCAACGAATACGGCGACCAGATCCCTGCCTCGCGCAGCGAGCGCCCCTGCGCTACCTATGCCCCTGGCAGCGGCACTCTCGCCTCCTACACCACTTACGCCCTCGCTGACCAACTGCGCGAGGCGTCCTGGCAGGGCAATACGGGCTACACACGCAACATCCCCTTGCACAGCGACGGCACCGTCAACTGGGGGGCGGCTCCTATTTGGTCGGTCCACGGCCCCGGCAGCAGCCCGCGTGCCCAGGACGACTTCGTGCTGGGCAATGACCACTACCAGCACGTCTTCTGGACCGAGAGTAATTGCACACAGTACAAGACCCCGCTCGACGACAACGGCAACCGCATCTCATCCCAACAGGCAGCTTCGGCCTGTAGCACGTATGCGCCGGGCAGCGGCACGATCCAGTCGTACACGGCCTATGTGGCGGGGGATTACTTGCGCGAGGCGCTGTGGCAAGGCAACGTGGGCTATGTGCGCAACGTGCCGCTGGATGCCACCAAGACCGAGGTAGCGTGGGGCAGTGCGCCGGGCTGGACGCAGTGTTGCAGCAGCGGCACGCCGCCCAGGGCGCAGAGCATCTTCCTCCTCAATCATCCCTAGTCCATGATACTCGAAGTGCGGACACAAGTAGCGTCGCTCTACCGCCAGGACAAATGCTGTATCGTTTGCCCTGGCGGCAAGCCTACCCAAGCAAAGGCGAGAGGCAGAGCGGATGAGATAGAGGGAGACGATATGAGCAAGCTAGCAGGGGTAGTTGATGGGACATGGTCGTGGCAGGTGTTCGGCCACTTGCTACGGATGGCGGTAGTAGCATGCGCACTGGGCAGTGTCGCGGCCTGCACTTGGCCGCCGCCCTCAGTGCAGCCGGTAAGTCCGCCGCCAGGTGTGCTCAACTCCCCCTTGATGGATAACCGTTGGCGGGTAGAGGAGGTGACACTACACGGGGAGGCTGTGACCTTTGACCTTTTCAAGCCGGTGTATGTGCATTTTGATAGAGGCGGGACTGTCGGCATCCGGTCAGAAGGGTGTGGCACTGCTTCCGGTTATTTGATCGTGTATTTGGGCGAGCAACGCTACCGGATTGAACCCCACATCAGTACTCCCCTCGATTGTGGGGGCGGATTTCTTTCCCAGGTTGACTGCGAGGCCCTGATCGGTAGGGGTGATGACCCGCTGGCCTGTGCCCAGGCCATCGACGCACAATTCGGGGGTGTCAACCGCGCACTTGACGCTACCAACGAATATGAACTACACGACGAGCAACTGATCCTGCGCGGGGAAGACGCCGAGATGCGTCTAGTGCTCGACAACCCTTCAGACTGAGATTATATATCTTTACATCACTAGATGCAGCACGTCTGCCCCGTCACGGCCGATGCCATTGGCGGCGCTGTCTCGCCGCCAGTCTCATTGTCTCCACCAACAGCCTTCTCACGCAATAGACTGCTGAAGCAGCGGCCCCACCCCTCCGGCGTCTGGCTGCGCCACTCCTCCGCCGCGGCGCGCACAAACTCATAAAACAGGCTGGTGCTGTGGTCGTCGGTGCGCGCCAGTTCCTCCGGATGCCACTGCACGCCCACCGCGAAGGGCAGATGCGGCATCTCCAGCGCCTCCACCAGGCTGTCCTCCGCCCGCGCCACGGCGCGCAGCCCTACGCCCAACTCGGCAATGCCCTGGTGATGCATCGAATTAACCTCATGCACCGCGCCCAAGGCGCGCGCCAGCGCACTGTCCGGCTCGATGTCGATGCGATGCACGATGCGGAAGCGCTCATAGGTCGGGGGGAAATAATCGTGCTTCTGCAGGTCGGGCCGCTGGCTGTGCAAATCCTGATAGAGCGTGCCCCCGCACACGACATTCATCACCTGCACCCCGCGGCACACCCCCAACAGCGGCATCCCCGCCTCCAGCGCCCACTCGGTCAGCAGCAGTTCGGTGCGGTCACGCTCCTTGTCCGTCGCCCCCAACTGCGGATGGCGTTCCGCGCCATAATGGGAAGGGTCCAAGTCCTCGCCGCCGGGCAGCAGCAGGCCGTCCAGCCGCTCGAAGATGCCGCGCAGCGTGGCCTCGCTCATCTGCAGCGGGATCATCACCGGCAGCGCGCCCAAATTCTCCAGCGTGCGCACATAGGTCTGATTCATAATATAGAGCGGCAGCCCAAAAAAGCGCTGTGACTTCTCGCGCCCGGTCGGCACCCCGATCAGGGGCCGCCGCACAGCGGGCTGCTCGCCGTCTTCTTCCAGATAACGCCGATTACGCAGATCAGGATACATACAAACTCTTCTCTATCATCCGCCGCTCGCGCGGCCCACATTCGAAACCCACCTTCGAAGTAGCCGTCCATTATAGGCCCGCCGCCGCGCTCTGGCAAGCCGGCCCTCTCCCGTCGATGTCTCCCCGCACATCATGCCGGCGGCTTTGACCCTAGCCACCTGTCATGTTAGCATCCATAATCAATGTTCAAAAACCTCTCATCGCTCGACTTCACCACCGTCCCTGATTACCTCTTGCGCGTGATCACCGCCGCGCTGATCCTCGCCGTCGGGCTGTTCGCCGCGCGCGTGCTGTCGGCCGTCGTCGGGCGCATGGTGCTGCACGCCGCCGAGGCCCGCTCCAGCGACGGCCTCAGCCCGCAACGCGCCCAGACGATCACCGGCCTGGCCTCGCATCTGACATCGGCGGTCATTATGGCCTTCACCTTCATCATTATGATCTCGCTCTTTGTCAACTCCGCCGGCTTGCTCGCCTTCTTGGGACTCTTTGGCGCAGCCTTTGGCATCGGCGCGCGGCCCCTGGTCAGCGACTATCTCAGCGGCCTGATCTTCTTCTTTGAAGACCAATACAACGTCGGCGAAAAGGTGCAGATCTTCGGCATCGAAGGCACTGTGATCGACGTCAACCTGCGCACGACGATCCTCCGCTCACCGTCGGGCGAAATCTACATCATCCCCAACGGCGAAGTGCGCGTGGTGCGCAACTTTGGGCGCGGCGAGTTCAGCCTCGCCAGCATACGCATTTCAATCCAGAGCAGCCAGCTAGACGACGCCCTCCGCACCCTGGAAGACCTTGTCCCCACGCTGTGCGCGCAAATGCCCGAACTCTTGGAGGTACCGGCTATCATCAGCGAGGATGGCGCGTTGGGCGACCGGGTGGATCTGACCGTCTTCGCCAAAGCGCAGTATGGTCAGGGGGCCTATGCGCGCCGCAAACTGCTCGCCTTGGTTCACGATGCGCTCAAGCAGTCGCAGGTGAGCATCACCCCGCCCACCACGCCCTGACACACCCTCATGCGCGCTCGCCTACCCCATACCGCCCTGCTCGGCGAATGGCTGCTGCTCTTGACCTTTGCCCTGCTCTACGCCGCCACGCTGGACACCGGCCTCCAACCCTATGAACTGCACGGCGGCGACCTGATCACTCACCAGTACGCACAGGTCCAGGCTCGGCCCAGCAACGCCCCCGGCTACCCTCTCTATACCATGGGCGGCTGGCTCTGGTTTCACGGTTGGCGCAGCCTGCTGCGGTTGGGCGGCGGCCTGCCCAACCCCATGCCCATCCTTAGCAGCTACAGCACGGTCTGGGCGCTGTTCAGCCTCTGGCTGCTGATGCGCATCGTACGCCGGCTCACACGCACGCCGGATCAGCCGCAGGGCAATTGGCCCCTGGCGCTGTTGCTCACCGCCTTCTATGGCGTCACCTACTTCTTCTGGTACTACGCCACCACCACCGAACAGTACAGCAGCGCCATTGCCCACACGCTCGCCATCCTCTATCTCTATTTGTGCTGGCGCGAACAGACCCAACGCCTATCGCTGCTCTATGCGCTCGCCTTTCTCTGCGGCCTTTCCCTGGCGCATATGCTCACCGTCGCCCTCATCGTCCCTGGTCTGGTCGCGGTCGTTCTGGTTCAAGCGCCGTGGATGCTGCGTCGACCGCGCATCGTCATCACCGCAGCGGCAGCCGCCGCCCTGCCGCTGGTCTCCTACGCCTATGTCTATCTGCGCGGCGCCCACCACCCCGAATGGTGGGGCGCAGGCGACTGGCCGTCCCCCCAAGCCTGGTTCTGGTCCTTTGTCAGCACGGCCCAGGGTCGCGAGGAACTGCTCTGGGCCTTCGAGCCGGGCCGTCCCTTCTCCGCCAACGGCTTCCCCGAACTCATTTGGCAGGAGCTTTCTATTCCCCTGCTGCTGCTCGGTCTGGTGGGCATACTGGGCTTCGACCGCCGGCTGCGTTTTCTGCTCGTCTCGACTCTGCTCTTCTATCTGGGCTTCTGCTGGGCCTACCGCTTCGGAAACTGGTTCCAAGTCATCCTGCCCGCCTACCCGCTGATCCTGCTGGGCATCGTCCCGCCGGTCGAGCGGTGGCGGGCATGGGTCGTCCGCCGAGCCGGCCCCGACCGGCGTTCTTTCTTGGCCGCTGCGCCCCCGGTCTTGCTGGGGCTGGCGCTTGTCTGGCGCGTCGACCAAAGCCTGCCGCGCGCCGACAGCCGCCACCGCCCAGAAGACACCGCCCTCACCCGCGCCGCACAGCTTTTGGCCGAACCGCTGCCCGCCCATGCCGGCCTCTTTGCGCCCGTCAACGATGCCCTGGCCCTGGCCTACTTGATCCAGATTTGGCAGATCCGCCCCGACCTCGCCGTGGTCAGCAGCGCCCAGGCGACCGATGTGCTGGCCGCGGGCCGGCCGCTCTTCGCCACCTGGGAGGCAGTCCCCACCCTCTACGCCGAGATGCCCCAGGGCGACCTGCTCGCCGTCCAAGGCTTTGGGGCCGAATGGGTGCAACTGGCGGCCCCGGCTCAACTGACAGCCGATACCGCCCTGTCAGGCGCAACCAATACTACCTCCCTCCTCGTTACGCCCGGCCTTAGCCTGACCGGCTACACAGCCCAGCCTGCGCCCGGCGGCGCGCCCGCCAACGCCGGCGCATCGCCCGATCTGGATGTCACGCTCTTCTGGCGCGTGGCGTCGGGCGTCTGGCCCGCGGAACTTGCGGCCAGCGTCCGCCCCCTGCGCGACGGCAGCAGCCTGCTCGACGCGAGCGGCAGCCCAATCCAGCAAGATCGCACCCGTCCGGTCCACGGACTCTGGCGCGATCTCGCGGAGCCGCAGGCCGTTCTCATCGCAGACGGCTACCGCCTGCCGAGGTCGCGGTCGGCGCAGGAACTCCTCGTGATCGTCTACACCAGCGGCGCAGACGGCTTTCACAACCTGGCCGAAATCCGCCTCCCCGTCCCACAACCCCAATAACAAAACCGGCTGCCCGTGGGACAGCCGGTTTCCAGCCGATCAATTGACTTGGTTGCTGGCAGGAGCGCGCCTATTCGGCCGCTTGGCCCTCTTCACCTTTCGGCGCGGTCTCAGGCCGCGCCTTGGCCTGCGCAGCGCGAGCTTCAGCCTCTGCCCAGCCCTCACCTTCATGCACAACCGCCACCACAAAGGTAGCCACCACATCCTGCATCAGCCGCAGTTCCATAGTGTAGATGCCCAGATCGCGGATCGGGTGTTCCAGATGAATCCGGCGGCGGTCGATCTCAAACTCGACGGCGGCCTCCAGCCTCTCCGCAATATCGTGCGCCGTGACCGACCCATAGAGCCGGCCCGACTCGCCGGCGCGCGCCCCAAACAGCAGCCGCTGCCCGCGGATGATCTCCGCCTGCGCTTCGGCGTTGGCACGCTCACGCGCGCGGCGACGCATCCCTGCCTGCTTGATTTCTTCCGCTTGCTTGAGCGCGCCGCGCGTCGCCAGCACGGCCAGCCCACGCGGCATCAGATAATTGCGTGCATAACCACCGGCCACGGCATGGATTTCCCCCGCCAAGCCTAGGTTCGAAACATCTTGTGTTAAGAGTATCTTCATTCGCCCCATCGTAACACCTTCCTTGCTTTCGTCCCGCGTGCGCCGACGCGATACCTATTCCATCTTATCTCAACTGCAATTTGTTCGGTAAGCGCTGCACGCTGGTACGTCCGGCGGCGCGGGGCGCGGCCAGGTCCTCCCTCTCGCGCAGACAACTCTACCAGTATAGACTGAACAGGCGTAAACCGCCAAATCGAGCCGTTGGCTTCTCAAAGACAGTTCGCAGCGCGCCAAATTGACTGCATTACGACAGGATTGGCCGCCCCAACCTCATGTTACAATGACGCCAAATATATCGCGCCAAACAAACGCAGAGCCGACATCGACCGCGTGGCCTTGGCTGCCGGCTCTGCGCCGCGCCATGGCAACCTGTTGACAAGCCTCCTCCCAATGGATACGCACAACGTTGTGCCGCAAATGAGCGATCCCTTAACCCTATCCGGCCCTTTTGCTTCTCTTATCCTGGTCGTCGACGACGAGGACGCCATCCGCGAGGCAGTTCGCGACATCCTCGAACTGGCAGAGATCGATACTTTGTCCGCTGCCAACGGCCAAGAGGCGATCGATCTCTTCCTTGGGCACAGCCGGCGCATCGGCGCTATCTTGCTCGACCTGCGCATGCCGGTCATGAATGGGGTCGAGACCTATCATAAAATCCGCCAACTGGACCCGAACATCCCAATCATTTTGTCGAGCGGCTATGACGAAACCGCCGCCTCTCTGCAGCTTGAATGGGACCCCGCCGTCTCATTCCTACGCAAACCCTACGCCATCGACGCGCTGCTCACACGCGTGCAGGCCGCGCTGATGAACTAGCGCCGCACCCAGCTTGTGCCCAGGGGCGCTGGGGCCGCCACTCGTTAGGTATCATGCCCGATCCATGCTATACTCGCCTGGTGTATCGTCAATTTGCCACCCCAGATAGCCTACGACGGTTCATGGTTCGGCTGCGCCGCTGGGCGCCTGGCGCTGGGGTCTCGTTTCGCTCAACCGCTATGGTTCGCTCACCCATGATGGGTGCGGCATGAGTCGCGCTTCCCACACTACCCCGCTGTTGGTTGTGATATTTTCGATGTTCGCAGCACTGCTCGGATGCGCAGCCGGCGATCTGCTGGCCCGGCCTACCCTCACGCCGCCGCCCACCCGCCCGCCTGCCCCTACCTTTACGCCGACGCCCGGTTTTGTCCAGGGGCTGGTCGTCGTCACGCCGCCCACAGCAGGCGCCCCGGGCGTCATTGTCGTCCCGCCGGGCGTCGACCCGCGCTCGCTGATCCCGCTGCCGGAGACGCCGACACCTACCGTCACCGCTACTGCCACGCCGCTGCCGCCATCGCCCACGCCGACAGCCACGCGGACACCCTTGCCGGGCGCGCTGTCGCCGCTGGACGTCACGCCTGCGGTCGTCGGCATTTTGATCCCGCCGCCCAGCGACACCCCCACGCCGATCCCGGCGCCCACCATCGCGCCGACTGAGACCCCGGTCCCGCTGCCAACCGAGCCGCCGACCAGCACGCCGACACCCTATGTCGTCGTCGCCACCGGGCTGGTCAGCCTGCGCAACGGGCCGGGCGTCGAATTCCCCCTGGTGGCACAGCTAGGCCCCGACATCCCCATTGCCATCATCGGGCGCAATCCAGAGGGAACTTGGTATCAGATCTGCTGTGTCAACGGTGGTTCGGTCTGGGCAGCCACGTCCCATGTCCAGGTGGTCAACGACACCACCGAGGTTGTGTTGGTCTTGGCCGAGACGCCCCCCACCTCCACACCCACGGATACGCCAACCAACACCCCGACGATCACCTTGACCCCTACCGGCACGCCCTACCCGTTCCAAGTGGCGGAAGGCCCGCTCTACTTCCCCACTACCAACGAACGCTTGAGCGTCTGGGTCAAAGTGTTTGCGCTGGCCGGCAGCGCCCAGGTTCCGCTGCCCGGCTATTTCCTGCACGTCCAATTTCGCAATCGCCCCGACGGCTCCAGCTTTGAAACACGCCCCAACACCAAGGGCGAAGCGCCCAGCACCGATTTCTTTGAATACAATGTACCGCCCGGCCCAGGCAGCGGCAATCGCGTCCAGTTTAACTATAAATATGAGTTTCTGCCGCCGAACCCCAAAGAGACCGACCCCAACACCAGCGCCACACGCCTGACGTTGATCGACGGCTACTGGCGCATCTATCTTACGGACGGCTCCGGCACGCAGCTTTCCGATGCGATCGAGTTCGATACCCTGACCAACAACAACAACCGTGAAGTCTTCGTTGCTTGGGTACAAATGCGGTGACCATATCCCATGCATCCAGCCGCCTCCCCATCCTGCCCGATGGCCCAGACGCCGACCCCGCTCTGGCGCACCCAGCACACCGGCGGCTCTACCCATTGGCAGTGCTGCTGATGTTGACCCTTGGCTGTTCCGCTGCCGATCTGGTGCAGCGCCAGCGCGCCACCGCGACTCCGCTTCCCCCCACCGTCGCCTTGGCGCCAACCTTCACCCCCACTCCGGTCGCCGTCCAGACCTTGATCTTCGTCACGCCGCCCAGCGACGGTCAGCCCGGCGTCATCGTCGTGCCGCCGGGGATGGACCCCAACGCCGTTCTCCCCGAACTCCCGACCGAGACGCCCAACCCACCCGGCCCCGGCGAGCCGGGTGGGTTGCTTCCCCCCGGCGTCGAACCGTTCCCCGGGCAGCCCGGCTCGCCGCTGCAGCCCCCAGGTGCGCCCGAAGCGCCGGCCCTGCCCACGCCCACGCCGGAGCCGTCGGCCACCCCCACCATGCCGCCGACGGCCACCGCCACGCCGACCCCGTATATCCAGGTGGCGAGCGGGCTGGTGGCGCTGCGCACCGGCCCCGGCGTCGAATACCCCTCGCTCGCCCAACTGGGGCCAGGCATCCCCGTCGCCATCATTGGCCGCAGCGAGGATGGCACTTGGCTGCAGATCTGCTGTATCAGCGGGCAGACCGTGTGGGTCGCGGCGTCGCATGTGACGATCTACAACGATATCAGCACGCTGGGCGCCAGCCCGATCGGCCCGCCGCCCACCTCGACGCCCACCGGCACGCCCACCATCACCCCGACGCCGCTGCCCACCCCCACAGCGACGCCGCATGTCTTCGAGCGCGCGATCGGGCCGCAGTACTTCCCAACCAGCAACGCATACATTACAATCTGGGCGAAACTTTTTATCGGCACACCGCCATTGGAAGAACCAGCCGAAGGCTATTCCCTAGCGGTCTCCTTTGAGGGTGTCCCGCGCCCCAACGCCGCCGGCGATGCCGTCAGCAAAGACGTCTTTGAGTTCAGCGCACCGCCAGGGTCCGGCAACCGGGTGCAGTACAACTATAAATATGAATACCGGCCACCTGATCCCAGAACGCTCGACACCCAAG
The DNA here is from genome assembly GCA_020845455.1 of Caldilineaceae bacterium. GTDB lineage: Bacteria > Chloroflexota > Anaerolineae > Caldilineales > Caldilineaceae > QEUY01. The sequence continues at coordinate 5,806 of JADLFO010000182.1, read as the reverse complement.
ACCCTGCGCCGCCGCTCGAATTGCTCGGCACAGGGACTTGGTCTGTCTATGTGACCGACGGTCAGGGAAGCCTGTTGTCTGAGCCGGTGATCTTTACTACCGCACCCGAGAATCCGAACCGCGAAATCTATATCGGTTGGGTGAGAATCCGTTGACAAGACTAGCGCACATGTTCCCAAACTTCAGACATTCCCACGCCGCCGTCATTCTGGTCGGCATCATCTCGATCCTGCTGGCCGCCTGTGGCGCATCGGCAAGATCCGACGGCCCTTTGGCCATCCGCACCCCCCATCCAACCTTTACGCCCACGCCGGCAGCCGCACAGCCCCAGGCCGCGCCCCAACCGGCGACCGGCGGCGCTGCCGCCACTCCCGCCCCTCCCGGAGCGGCGGCAGCGCCGGCCACAGGGGCCAAAGCGGTGGTCAACTCGCCCTTGGTCAACGTCCGCACCGGCCCCAGCACCGATTACGAAGTCGTGAACACGGTGGAGCGCGGTGCGGAGTATGACATCGTCGGCAAGAACGGCGATGGCTCCTGGTGGCTGATCTGCTGTGTCGACGGCGGCGAAGCCTGGATTATCGGCGAATATGTCGACACCGACGGGCCGGTCGATTCCGTCCCCCTGGCCGGACAGCCCGCCGCTGATGCCTCCGGCACAGACGCCGCTACAGACGCTGCCACGCCCCCCCCCGCCGCAGAGAATCCCGCAGCCCCTGCGCCTGCCGAGTTCACCTTTGACCTGCGCAAACAAGAGCAGTTCCCCGAGAGCGGCTTGGTGCGTATCTTCCTCTACGTCTATGCCGGCAACGACTCGCTGGCCGGCTACAGCCTGCGCATCAGCCACAACGGCGCCGACCTGCCCGTCGAGGGGACGTCGTTTGCCGGCCAACCCGCCTTTACCTGGCCATTCCAAGATGCGCGTCAGCGCTATCAGAACTTTAAAATTGAGTTCTCCGACGTCGATCCCGCGGGCGTCTGGGAGGTGCAGTTGATCGACAGCGCAGGCACACCCGTGGGACCCGCCGCTACCTTCACGCTCGCCGCCAATGACCCACAACAGGAGCTATACGTCCGCTACGAACGGCGCTGACCATCGGCCCGCATCGCCTCTCCACTTTGCCGGGGCGCTGGCCGTGCTGACGCTGCTGGCGCTCGGAGTCCGGGCGCTGCGCCTTGGCTGGCAACCGCTCTGGTGGGATGAAGGCTACAGCATCTACTTTGCCACTGAGCCGCTGCCGCGCATGCTCTGGCTGACGGCACGCGACATCCACCCGCCTCTCTACTACGGTCTGCTGCACGGCTGGTTTGCGCTGCTCGCTTCGACCCGCCCAGAGACGGCGCGCCTCCTGTCTGTGCTCTGCGGGGTCGCGGCCGTGCCCCTGCTGGCGTGGCTGGCGCGCCTGATGCGCCCCGACCGGCCCGCGGTCGCGCTCTGGGCAGCCCTCTTGCTCGCCCTCAGCCCGCTGCACCTCTTCTACAGCCAAGAAGTGCGCATGTATGGGCTGGCCCTAGTCTTCACGCTGCTCGCCACCATCGCCTTCTGGCGCTGGCTGCAAGCCCTGACCGCGGGGGCCTCCGCCTGGCTGCCGGCCGCCGCCTATGTCGCCGCGGCCTGCCTTGCGCTCTGGACGCTCTACTACAGCAGCTTTCTGATCGCGGCGCACCTGCTCTGGGCGGCCGTCTACCTCCGCCGGCAGCGCAGAGCCTGGGCCTGGCCGGCGGGCTTGGCGCTTGCCATTCTCGCCATCCAGACCCCCTGGTGGGCCTATACACTGCCCAGACTCCTGCCCTACGTCGCCGACAAGGTAGTCGCCGACCAGGATACAGCGCTCCTGCCTTGGGACTATCTCCTGCGCCACTTCCTGGCCTTTGTGGGGGGACATCTGGTCGCGCCACAGCCTAGCTTGACCGCGCTGCGCCTTGCGGGTCTGGTGGGCTTGGCTGCGCTCGGCCTGGCCTGGCTGCCCGCGCGTCTCCCAGCCTCCACAGACGAACCGCGCACGCTGCGCCCGTCTGCGCGCCAAACCGCCAGCGCGCTGGCGGCCTTCACGCTGCTGCCCATCGCCGCCGGCTACCTCGTCAACCTGCGACTGCCTTTCTTCCCCCCAGGCGGCGAACGCCTGCTGCTCACCGTGCTGCCGCTGCTGCTGCTGTGGCTGGCATGCGGGCTGGACGCCGGTCTGCGGCGGACACCCGCCGCCGCCCTGCTCCTCGTCCCCCTGCTGCTTGCCGCCGCCGCCGGCATCGCGACCTTCTACACGCTCCCGCGCCATGTTGACCACGACTACCGCCCCATCGTGCGCTACATCACGCAGCGCAGCCGGGATGAAGACACGGTCGTCGCCCTCTTTCCCTGGCAAGTCGGCTACTGGCGCGCCTATGGCGTGCGCCTGCCCAATGGCGCATGGCTGCCCCCCCAGCCTGCCTCCCTCGACCAAGACTCCTTGGTCTGGAGTCCCGCGCTGGCCGCCACGCTCGACCAGGCCCTGCAGCGCGGGACGGTTTGGTTCCCCGCACCGCTCTCGTTCGGCAGCACCCTGCCTGGGGAGATCGAAACCTATCTGGCGCAGGTGGCGCGCAACGCCGAGAACTGCTGGTTCTCCCCGGCCACACGGCTCAGCGCCTGGGTACAGCAGCCGCCTCCCCCGACAGCGGCCGCAGAACCTGTCACGCTAGGGCCGGTCACGCTCGCAGCATCGGCGGTCGCGCCTACGTCGGTCGCCGCCGCCAACGCGCCGGTCGCCGTCGACCTGACCTGGCGCGGCGACACGCGCGACCTACACGTCGCTCTGCGCCTGGTGGATGCGTCAGGCCGCAGTTGGGCGCACCGTGACTACGAACCCCTGGGCAGCTTTGCTCAGCCCGATCGCGCCGGCACGATCTACGAGCGGTTGGCGCTGCTCATCCCCGTGGGGCTGCCCCCCCAGCCCTATACCCTGGCGCTGGGCGTCGGCCCGCGCGGTAGCGACCGGCTCTTTCCCACCGCGGGCGGGCGCGATCTCACCCCCCTCGCCACGCTGCAGGTGACCGCGCCCCCCGCGCCCCTGCCCAGCGCCCGTCTCCCGGCCCAAACTCTGCTCGACCCGCCGCAGACATCCGCCGGGCTGCGCCTCATCGGCTTCGACGGCATCCCGCCGGGCAGCGCCTGGCTGGCAGGCGCCGCCTTGCCGTTCACCTTGTTCGTACAGAACGGCCTTATGTCCCCCGGCGCTTCGGAACCGTTATCGCGCCAACTCTGGCTGGGGCTGCGCGACGAGCGCGACCGCACCGTGACAACCTGGACCGGTTGGCCGCTCCCCAGCTATCCTGTCGAGAACTGGCCCGCCGGCGCGCTCGTCCAACTCCCCGACGTGCTGGCCCTGCCGGCCACCCTGGAACCCGGCGACTACCGCGTCGCGGCCGCGTTCGTCATATCCGGCGATGCCCCTGCCGATGCGTCGATCGATCCAACAGCCGCCTTGGCCTCGATCCGCGTCGAACGCCGCGCCGTCAGCCATACGCGCGCCGCCCCGCAAACCACCCTCGACCCGCCGGCGCAGATCGGCACGCACGCGCTCCTCTATGGCTACGCCATCACCCGCATGCCCGACCGGCTGCTGGTCGAACTTGACTGGGAAGTCATCCAGACCCTGTGGCCTCCGCACGACATCTTTGTCCATTTAACTGCGCCCAACGGCACGACGCTCACCCAGGACGACGGCCCCCCCATAACTGCCGTGGGCGCGGCCCCTACGGGCAGTTGGCTGCCCGGCGAGTTTCTGCGTACGCAGCATACACTGCCCCTCGCCGCCCCCTTATCGCCGGAGGAAACCGGCCTCACCCTGCAGGTGGGCCTCTATGAACCCACCACCCAAGTGCGTTTGCCTGTCTCGGTGAATGGCTCCCCGGCAGGCGACGCCGTGCTTCTGCCGCTGCCCGCGCCCGCGAACTAGCGATTCCGCAACCCAAAGCGCGGCAATCCGTAGTACAATAGGAAGGCGCGTTCTGTTCAACCAACTTGGAGGCAAAAATGGAGACCCAACCCGGAAACGGTCAGCAGCAGGAACCTGCCGGCGAGAGTGAGGCGCAAGGCAGTCAAAACCGCAGCGCACAGGAATTGATGGACGAGTTGAATCGTCTGGGCACAAAGTTTGTCGAAGTGGTGGACGTGGCTTGGAACAGCGAGCAGCGCCGCCGCGTCGAAGACGATCTACGCAAAGGGCTTGAATCCTTAGCCACGTCGCTTGAGGATGGCATCAAAAAAGTCGGCGAAAGCAAGCAGGCGCGCGAATTCATCGACACAGCCGAAGATGTAGCCGAGTCCGTCTCCGCCAAGATGCGCACCAGCAAGGTTGCCAACGACCTTGCCGATGCCCTGGCCGGCGGGCTGCGCGCCCTGAGCGAGAGCATGGATCGCCTGGCCAAAGACATGCGGGCCAAAAGCGAGAGCGAGACGACGGCTCCACCGCCCGCTGCCGAAGCCGGCGACCCTCAGGACATCCCCATCGACCGAGGATAGCCCGCGGCACGGCAGATCAAGTGTATCGAACTACAAAGCCCTCAGACTGTCGCGACAGTCTGAGGGCTTTCGGTTTGCGGATTATGCGCCGGCAAGGGTACTCTGAAAACGGTTCCTAGAAGGCGCGCTTCGCCAGCCCCAAAATCCCCTGCTTCCAGGGCACACGGTGTGACACCCCTGTCTGCCCCTCAAACTCGCTCAGATGGTCGATGTACCAGCGGTAATTGCGGATCAACGCATCCTTGTTAGAGTACTTGGGCTTGAAGCCCAACACGCGCTCCGCCTTCTCGATCGACACAAATGAATCCTCGGTAGCGGTCTCATAGACCCAGCGGTAGAGCGGTGAGAGCTTGAGCTTCTCCAGCACACGCAGCGTCCAGATCGCAGGCGCAGCCGGCAGCGGCACAATGCGCTTGCCATGCCCCGCATAGTCGAGCACAGCCTGATAGTCCTCGCGCATCGTCGTGAACTCCTTGGCCCCGATGTTAAACACATCGTTGACCAGGGCGCAGTCCTTTGTCGCCGCCAGATAAATGGCGTCACACAGGTCTTCTACATCCAACAACTGGTAACGGTTATTGCCGCTGCCCAACATCGGGAAATTGTGCCCGTCCTTCGCCCAATCATAGAAGAGCGCAAAGACCCCCAGCCGCTCCGGCCCCACAAAAGATTTGGGCCGGATGATGGGCACGCACAGCCCGCGCCCGCGGTACTCCTGGCAGACCTGTTCGGCAATGACCTTGGCCTCGCCATAAGGGCCGACGCCGTCGAGCTGATCGCTTTCAACCAGGGGATGGTGGTCGGGAATGCCGTAGACCGCGGTCGACGATACATGTACCACGCGCTCAACCTGATGGTCCAACGCCGACTGCAGCACCACGCGGATGCCCTCAATGTCCGTGCTGTAGATCTCCTCCGGCGTATAGAGCGGCAGCGCCGCCGCCGTGTGGATCACCACGTCCACACCGTCCATCGCCCGATCCACCGTGGCCTTGTCGCGAATGTCGCCACGCACTTCACTGATGGCCCTGCGCTCCGGATAGTTGAACTCCGCAATATCCAACGAAACCACGCGCTGGCCGCGCGCCAACAAATAGCGCACCAGATTGATGCCCAGAAAGCCGGCGCCCCCCGTCACCAGATAGGTTTGGGTCCGGGTAGTCTTTGTCGCGCCGGACGCAGGTTGGGTTACTTGTCTCTCTTGTAGACTCATCGCATCGCTTCACTTGTTGAAACTGGTTGCACCAAAGCGGTTGGGGTGCGGCGTCTTGCAGACGCCGCCCCCCACGAGCCAACGCTTCGGTTGAT
>JADLFO010000181.1 GCA_020845455.1 Caldilineaceae bacterium | reverse complement strand
CTCATGCAGGATGAGGCCCGCCGCGCCCACCGAGGGCGCATCTTCTTTGAGCGTCGAGGCCACAACCTGCACGCGCGCCAGATGAGTGGGCAGGGCACGCTGGTATAGGTTGGCGTGCAAAGGCCGGAGCAGCGCGTCGCCTGCGGCCAACAGCGGCCCGCCGATGATGATCATGTCCAGGTTGAGCAGGTTGATGGCCGCAGCCAGGGCAATCGACAGCCAGGCGGCGATCTCATGCAGCGCCTGGAGGGCAAGGCCGTTGCCTGCGGCAACCGCGTCGAGCACATCCACAAGCCGCAGGGATTCCAGATGATAGGAAACTACGCCCCACAGCGGATTGTCGGGCTGTTCGCGCAGCAGTTGGCGAACCCGGTTCAGGAGCGCCTCGGTGGTGGCGACGGTAGCAAGACAGCCGCGGTTGCCACAGCGACAGAGCGCGCCGTCGGGCTGCACGGTCATGTGGCCCAACTCGCCCGCGCCAAACCCCTGCCCCAGATAGGGCTGGCCGTTGATCACCAGCCCGGCCACCAAGCCCTTGCCCACACGCACATAGAGCATATTTTGGGCGTGCTGGCCCGCGCCATACCAGCGTTCTCCCCAAGTGGCGGCGCTGCCGCGCGAGAAGACCGCCACCGGATAGGGAAAACGCCGCTCTAGCGCCTCGGCCAGGCCCACGTTCTGCCAGGGCAAGATCACCGAGAGCAGCACTGTCCCGGTGGAGGGATCGACCACGGCAGGCAACGTCAGCCCCATGCCCCAGATTTTGGCCGTTTCAACCCCCTGGGTCACTTCGGCCACAGCCGCCTGCAAGATAGCAAGCAGCGCGTCGACCGAAAGGTCATGGCCGGGGACAGGGTGCAGGACACGGCGCAAGGGCGTGGCGCGCAGGTCGGTCAAGACGACCCGGCATTCGCGGTCGGTCAACTCTGCGCCCAACGCCAGCCCCGCCTGGGGGACCAGCGAAAGCTGGATGCGTGGCCGGCCAATCGGGCTGCTCTGGCTGCCGGTCTCCTCCACCAACCCGGCCTCGATCAACTCGGCGACGATGGTGGAGACGGCAGCCTTGCTCAGCCCGGTCGCGTCCACAATCTCGCGGCGCGAGATGTCGTCGTTGGCGCGAATCTGTTCGAGGATCAGCTTGCGATTCAGTTCTTTTGTGCCGTCGATCTTGGGCAGCATAGCGCGCAGCGCGGCCTATCTGTGAACGAGGAGTAAACGCAAACCGATATAGTTTGTGCAAAGATGAAACTAAGGTGGCATGCACAGCGTATCATACTCGCAAGCCGGCGTCAAGCACTGATTTTGGATTAGGTGTCGCAGGCTGTGAGCCGCCTCGTGCCCGGGGCTAAAGCCTCTGAGATGCAGAACCACCAGGAGTCATCCTGGAGTTCGGCGGGGCAGAGGGGCTGCCCCTAGCCACCGCCGCGTACGGACACAAACTATCGTGTCTGTACGCGGCCACAGCAAGAGATCATGTCCATATGACAAGACCGCAGGCGGGTTGGCGGCAAAGCTCTCCGGCCCCACGGCGCGCACCCTCGCATCGGACACAGGGCGCTATAGCGGCGCGGCGGCGTTCCAACTCACACGGCCGCACCCCAAAAGCCTACCGTCTCGATTATAGAACGAATCGTAGGCAAAGCGATTGACAAGCGCCGGTTGTGGTGCTACGATGCAGCATATTAGTGCGTATCAAGAACTAATCTGGCGGCTCCGGCTTTCTACCTCACCGCCGCAGCCCGACGACATGCGCAGGGATAGAACATGCAGACTCCCGCCTCGCCCACCCACACCGCCGATCTGCCGCAGCACGTTGGCTCTGTCGCCCAGTTGGAGGAGTTGTTGTCGCGCCCAACGTCGCCCGCCCTGTCCGGGCTGCGCCAGTTGGACGGCGACCTGGTGATCCTGGGGGTGAGCGGCAAGATGGGGCCGACTCTGGCGCGCATGGCGGTGCGCGCCCTGGAACAACTGGGGCTGCCCTACAAGGTCTATGGCGTGGCGCGCTTCAGCCGGGCAGGGGTGCAGGCCGAATTGGAGGCCGCCGGGGTGACCCCCGTCGCCTGTGACCTGCTCGACCGCGCCGCGCTGGCGCGCCTGCCCGACAGCCGCCATGTGGTCTTCATGGCCGGGCAGAAGTTCGGCACCACCGGCAACCAGCATATGACGTGGGCCATCAACACCCATCTGCCCGCGTTGGTCTGTGAGCGCTACAACGACGCCGCCATCGTCGCCTTTTCCACCGGCAATGTCTATCCGTTGACGCCCGTGGTCGAGGGCGGCGCGCAGGAGCACGACGACCCGCAGCCCGTGGGCGAATATGCCGCCTCTTGTCTGGGCCGCGAGCGTATCTTCGAGTATTACAGCCGCACCCAGGGGCTGCGCTGCGCCATCATGCGCCTCAACTATGCCGTCGAACTGCGTTACGGGGTGCTGGTCGACATCGCGTCCAAGGTCTGGACGGGACAGCCGGTCGATGTGAGCATGGGCGCGGCCAATGTGATCTGGCAGGGGGATGCCAACGCCCAAGCCTTGGGGCTGCTGGCCCACTGCGCCACCCCGCCTTTGGTGGTCAATGTCACCGGCCCGGAGACGGTCTCCGTGCGCCGCGTGGCCGAACGCTTTGGGCGCATCTTCGGCGTGACGCCGCAGTTGTTCGGGGCCGAATCGTCCACGGCGCTGCTCAGCAACGCGTCCCGAGCGCAGGCGCTCTTTGGCTATCCCACAGTGGCGCTGGATCAAATCCTGGTCTGGATCGCCGATTGGGTACAGGCCGGCGGGACTTCCTTGCACAAACCCACCCATTTTGAGACACGCGACGGGAGGTTCTAATGGCGACCCTGGCTCCCTCGCTCGCCCAGCACCTGCGCGCCGGGACGGTGATCCCCGCGCACCCGCTGGCGTTGACCGCCGACAACCGCCTTGATACCTGCCGCCAGCGCGCCCTGACGCGCTATTACTGCGCCGCGGGCGTGGGCGGCGTGGCGGTCGGGGTACATACCACCCAGTTTGAAATCCATGAACCGGAGCGCGGGCTGCTGGCCCCGGTGCTGTCGCTGGCCGCGGCCACGACGGAAGAAATGCGGCACGGCGATGCGCGGCCGTTTGCGCTGGTCGCCGGGCTGGTGGGCCGCACCGAGCAGGCGGTAGCCGAGGCCGAACTGGCGCTGTCGTTGGGCTATCACGCCGGGCTGTTGAGCCTGGCCGCCTTTCGCGCTGCGCCCGACGAAGTGCTGTTGGAGCACTGCCGCCGCGTGGCCGCGGTTATCCCCGTCTTTGGTTTCTATCTCCAGCCCGCGGTGGGGGGCCGAATCTTGGGCTTTGACTTCTGGCGGCGCTTTGTGGAGATCGACAACGTCGTCGCCATCAAGGTCGCGCCCTTCAACCGCTACCAGACCATCGACGTGGCGCGCGCCCTGGCCGAATCGGGCCGCCAGGAGGAGATCGCGCTCTATACGGGCAACGACGACAACATCGTCAACGACCTGATCACCGACTTCGTCTTTGACCCCGCCCAGCCGCCGGTGCGCTTTGTGGGCGGGCTGTTGGGCCAATGGGCGGTGTGGACGCGGCGCGTGGTCGAGACGCTCCAGGCGATCCACGACCAGCGCGGCCAAGGCAAGCTCGACCATGCCCACTGGCTCACCTATAACGCGCAGTTGACCGACGCCAACGCCGCCATCTTCGACGCCGCCCACGACTATCGCGGCTGTCTCCCCGGCATCCATTGGGTGTTACAGCGCCAAGGGCTGATGCAGCAGATCCACACGCTCAACCCGCAGGAGCAGTTGGCCCCCGGCCAAGCGGCGGAGATCGAACGCGTCTGCGCCGCCTATCCTCATCTCGCCGACGACGACTTTGTCGCCGCACACCTGAAAGAATGGCTCGATTGACGATGGCAACCACAATAGGGGCAACCGAACAAGCGACCGCCCCCATCCGCGTGGGCATTGCCGGCCTAGGGCGCAGCGGCTGGAATATCCATGCGCGCCTGCTCGAACCGCTGGCCGGACAGTATCAGATCGTCGCCGTGGCCGACGCCGACGCGGCGCGCCGCGACGAAGCCGTGGCGCGCTTCGACTGTATGGCCTATGACACGCCCGCCGCGCTGCCGGCCGACCCCGCGGTCGAACTGCTGGTCGTGGCGCTGCCCAGCCACCTGCACGCCGGTCTCTCTATTGCCGCGCTGGAGGCCGGCAAACATGTGGTCTGCGAAAAGCCAATGGCGACCTCCTTGGCCGACGCCGACCGCATGGTGGCCGCCTCCGAAGCGAGCGACCACATCCTCACCATCTTCCAAAACCGGCGCTATGACCTCCACTTCAAGAAAGTGCAGGAACTGATCGCATCCGGCGTCTTGGGGCGCATCGTGCAGATCCGCATCACGGCCTCCAACTTTGGACGGCGCTGGGACTGGCAGACGTTGAAAGCCTATGGCGGCGGCACGCTCAACAACACCGGGCCGCACTTTATCGACCAGGCGATGCAGCTCTTTGGCGATGCCGACCCCGACCAGATCTTTTGCCATCTGGACCGCACGCTGACGCTGGGCGACGCCGACGACCATGTCAAGCTGGTCTTTAAGGGCAAAGATACGCCCACGCTGGACATGGAAATGAGCGCGGCCTGCGCCTATCCGTCTGAGTTCTGGAACATCATGGGCACGCAGGGTGGGCTGGCGGGCAGCATGCAAGAACTGCGCTGGCGGGTGATGGACGCCGGCAAGCTCGCCCCGCACACGGTGGACACCGCGCCCACGCCCGACCGCAGCTATCTGCGCGATGAGATCACCTGGCAGGAGGGAAGCTGGCGCGCTGCCGACGAGTACAGCCCTGGCTACGAGGCGTTCTACCTGGACCTCTATCAGACGATCCGCGCCG
>JADLFO010000180.1 GCA_020845455.1 Caldilineaceae bacterium | reverse complement strand
GCATGGCAGAAGGCGTGCAGCCGGCCTTCCGGCTCATAGAAGGGCGAGTTGGTCGTGGCAAAGACCACGCCCGACGTGCCCAGCGCCAGCGAGACGATGCCTTCGGAGACCGCGCCCACGCCCACCGCGCCGGCGGCTTGGTCGCCGCCGCCCGCCACCACCGGCGTACCGGGCTTCAGCCCGGTCGACTCGGCGGCGCTCTGCGAGATGACGCCCGTGACCTGCGGCCCTTCATGCGTAGGGGCCACAAAATCGCGTGCGATGTCGAGCGCGGCCAGCACTTCATCCGACCAATCGCGCGTGCGCAGGTCGAGCAGCAGCGTACCGGCTGCACCGGCGCGGTCGGTGGCGATCCGGCCGGTCAGCCGGAAGCGCAGATAGTCCTTGGGCAGCACAAAGTGGGTCGCCTGGGCGAACAGCTCCGGTTCATGCTCACGCACCCACAGGATTTTGGGCGCGGTAAAGCCGGTCAGCGCGTCGTTGCCGGTGATGCGCACGAGGTTGGCCTTGCCCAGGGCCGTGCGGATCTCGTCGCACTGCGCGCCGGTGCGCTGGTCGTTCCAGAGGATGGCGGGACGCAGCACCTCGCCTTGGGCATTGAGCAGCACCAGCCCGTGCATCTGGCCGGTCAGCCCGATCGCCGCGATCTCGTCTGCGCCGATGCCCGATTGGGCCAAGACCTGGCGAATACTCTGCACCGCGCCATACCACCAGAGCGAGGGGTCTTGCTCGCTCCAGAGCGGCTGCGGCGTTTCATAGGGATACTCGTTGGCGGCCACGGCGACCACCGCGCCCGCCTCGTCGATCAGCAGGGCCTTGGTAGCCGTGGTGGACACATCAATTCCCAGTAGGTAGGACACGGGACATCGCTCCTAAGAGAAAGTGCTGGATCGGATGATGTTCAAACGACAGGGGAGAGGCAACGGCCGGGTAAGCCGCAGCACAGACAAGCGTCCAACGCGGCTTTACACTCACCTTGCCCACGCTCACGCCAACAGCTGAATACAAACGATAAGCGCATAGTTCCAAGCGTAGTGTAGCACAAACGGCGTTTCCGGCGGCCCGCAGGAATCTGTCAATTCAGACCTCGGTCTGCGCCAAAGCGCAGCGGCGATACACCTGCTTTGCGGCAGCAATGTAGAGGACGTAGAATAGGGCCGGGCGGGTGACTCTCTTCTTTAATTTTGGTCTATCTGGGTCTCGCCCGGCATCATTTATTCAATTCATTGCTCGAAAGGAGCCTGGTATTGTTGTGGAAACGAATCGCCCCTGACCAGGGACGCGTCGCGTTCCGCCTTTGGCTGCCGGCCGCGTTGGCCTTGGCGCTGCTGGTCGTTCTGCCCAATTCGGTCACGGCCCAAGCCGCCGGCACAGACTCGGCGGAAGAGTCTGAGCCTGGCTTCGACTTCAGGCTGATCGAAGGCACGCCGGTTCCGGTCGACGCCAACGGCGACCCTCGCTTTGACCAGATGCCGCCGCTGCCCTTTAATGGGCCGGATGTGACCCCGGTCGCGCCGCCCAGCGAGGACGATGTCGAACGGCGCACGACCGCCTTCCGGCCCGCCGACTTGTCGATGCTCACCGAGATCGAGTTGCCTCAGACCAGCGGGCGCTGGATCCGGGTGGACCTCAGCGAGCAGATGGTCATCGCTTATGAGGGCGCAGAGCCGGTGCGCGGCTTTGTCGTATCGACCGGCCTGCCCGGCACGCCCACCGTCACGGGCGCCTTCCATATCTATCTAAAGGCGCGCAGCCAGACAATGTCCGGCGGCAGCCGGGCGTTCGGCACCTATTACAATCTGGCCAACGTGGAGTGGGTACAGTACTTCTACTCCGATTATAGTTTTCACGGCACCTACTGGCACAACAACTTTGGCCGGCCGATGAGCCACGGCTGTATCAACATGACCAACGCCGATGCCAAGTGGTTGTTTGACTGGGCCGGCCCTGAATGGGATGGCGAAACCACCTGGTTTTCGGCCGGCAGAGGCAATCCCGGCACGCAGGTGATTGTACACGAGTAGACAGGCTCGCGGGGCGCTGCCGCCCCGCGACGGGTTTCCCCAAAACCAATCTATGCGCGTCTTAACCTACAACATCCATGGCTGGCGCACCGCCGGCGGCGTTCCCAATGTCGAGGCCGTGGCGCGGGTCATTGCCGCCACGGATGCGGACATTGTGGGGCTAAACGAGGTCTTCTACCCGCGCGCAGTCGTGGGCGCTGCCGGCCCGGCCTTAGAGGCGCTGGCCGAAGGGCTGGGGATGCACTTCGTCTTTGGCCCCTGTGTGCGCTGGCCCGCCCAAAACAACATGCCCGCCGACGCCTACGGCAACGCGCTGCTCAGCCGCCTGCCCATCTTGGCGAGCGCCGCCCATCATCTGACCCCAGTGCCGGGCAAGGAGCAGCGCGGGCTGTTGGAGGCGCGCCTCCAAGCGCCGGGCCGCGGCCCGCTGACCGTCTACGTCACCCACCTCGACCACACCGACGAGGATGCACGACTGGTTCAACTGCGCGCCCTGCGCACCTGGACGGTGCGCGACCGCAACCGGCCCCATCTTGTTTTGGGCGATTTCAACGCTATTGCGCCCTGGGATTTTGCCGACCGCCCGGAGGCGCTGGCCGCACTGAGTCAGAACCCCAAGGCCAGACATATGGTGCAAAGCGCACGCGGCAGCGTCAAAGCGGGCGACTCCTCCACCGGCGGCCCGCAAGTGGTGGCGCAGATGGAGAAGGCGGGCTATGTGGATGCCTATCCCCGCTTCGGCGCACCGGGCGCGCAGAGCTTTATTCACGCCACCAATCCCACGGTCCGCATCGACTATATCTTTGTGAGCGCGCCCCTGCTGCCCACGCTGACCCACTGCACGATCTGGCACGAACCGGCGGGAGAAGAAGCCTCCGACCATCGCCCTGTGCTGGCGGAGTTCGATCTGGGGAAGCTTTAGGAATTTCGCAGAAGGTTCACTACAGAGGGTTTACTGCGCTAGTATAGAACGCCACTCGGTGACCAAGCAACCACGTTATCCATATGCCCCAAGAATGTGATGCGGGCGGCGCTCCCCTTACTCCCCGCTGCCCGCCCAGATAGGTTTCACGATTGGCGTGCGTTCGGCTATCATAGCAGGCGTATGGATCTCTTTGACCAGGCTCACCGCGAACGCCAGCAAAAAAGCGCGCCCTTGGCGGCGCGCATGCGCCCGCGCACGCTGGACGAGTTCATCGGACAGGAGCATATCATCGGGCCGGGCCGGCTCTTGCGCCGCGCCATCCAGGCCGACCAGTTGGGCAGCCTGATCTTCTATGGCCCGCCCGGAACCGGTAAGACCACGCTGGCCCAAGTGATCGCCAACACCACGCGCGCCCATTTTATCGCGCTCAACGCCGTGCTGTCGGGCGTCAAGGAGATCCGCGAGGCCATTGCCGAGGCGCAGGAACGCGCCAAACTCCACGGCCGGCGTACCATCCTGTTTGTAGACGAAGTCCACCGCTTTAATAAGGCGCAGCAGGATGCGCTGCTGCCCTGGGTGGAGAATGGTACGGTCATCTTTGTCGGCGCAACCACCGAGAACCCCTATTTCGAGGTCAACAAGGCGCTGGTCAGCCGCAGCCGCATCTTCCAGCTCAAGCCGCTGACCGCCGACGACCTGCGCAGCGTGGCCCAGCAGACCCTGAACGACCGCGAGCGCGGCTATGGGCTGCTCGACATTGTGGTGGACGACGACGCGCTTGAGCATCTGGTCGATGTCGCCAACGGCGATGCGCGCGGGCTGCTCAACGCGCTCGAACTGGCCATCGAAACCACCCCCGCCGAACCCGGCCCGCGGCCCACGGTGCATGTCACCCTAGCTGTGGCCGAGGAGTCGATCCAGCAGCGCGCCGTGCTCTATGACAAAGAGGGCGACTATCACTTTGACACGATCAGCGCCTTTATCAAGAGCCTGCGCGGCAGCGACCCTGACGCCGCCATGTACTGGATGGCGAAGATGGTCTATGCCGGGGAAGCGCCGCGCTTCATCCTGCGCCGTATGTTGATCTTTGCAGGCGAGGATGTGGGGCTGGCCGACCCCAACGCCATTCAGGTCGTCGCCGCCTGCGCCGCCGCCTTTGAACAGGTAGGGCTGCCCGAAGGCCGCTTTCACTTGGCGCTGGCTGCGCTCTATCTGGCAACCTGCGAAAAATCTAACACTGCCTTTGCCTTTTTCGATGCGCTGGAGACCGTAGGCCGGGAGGCCGACAGCGGTGTGCCCAACCATCTGCGCGACGCCAGCCGCGACAAAGAGGGCTTTGGTCATGGCGAGGGCTATCTCTACCCCCACGCCTATCGCGACCACTGGGTGGCGCAGCAATATCTGCCTTCGTCGCTGCAGGGCAAGGTCTTTTACCAACCTTCCGGCCAGGGCTACGAGGCCGCGATCCGCCAAGAGGTGGCGCGGCGGCGTGAGGCGCAGTTGGCCGCCATGCTGGCCGTCGAAGACCCCGCCGCCGACGCCGAAGTGCTGACCTATACCGCGCCGGACTCAGCGCGCGACCGCTGGCTGCAGCGCACCATCTCCAGCACGGGCGAACGGCTGGGCAGCCTGCGCGACCGCGTGCTGGACGCCGCGCCGCTGGCACGTCACGGCCTGGTGCTGGACCTGAAGGCGGGGAGCGGGCTGCTGACTTGGGAGGCGCTGCGCCGCGTGCCGGAAGGGGGCGTCTATGCGCTGGCGCGCACGGCACGCGACGCCGATGCGCTGCGCCAGTTGGCCGAACGGCTGCCTGAAGCCGAACGCCCGATCGTGCTGCAAGGCGATCTGCCGGCGCTGCCCGGTCTGCTGACCACCCATGCCGCCGATGCACCCCGGCAGTTTGACGCCGTCGTAGGCCACAATGTGCTGCTCGACGTGCCAGATAAGGTCGCAGCCGCGGCGCTGATCTGCGGGTTGGTCGCGCCGGGGGGAACGCTCAGCCTGGCCGAACGGCTGCCGCGCGCCACGCAGCGGCTCTACCGGCTGGTCGCGTTGGACAGCCTGGGCGACGACCTGGCGGCGCGCGTCCAGGCCGCAGAGGAAGCCATTTACGCCGACACGGGGAATACTCTAGTCAACTGGGATGTGGGCGACCTGGCGGCGTGGTGGGAGGCGGCGGGCTGCCCCGCGCAGATCGAGGCCGAAGCCGAGACGACCGAGGTGCGCATCACCGCCGGGCTGCTGGCGCGCTGGTTTGCGCCCACCGGCGAGGGCCGTCCCAGCTATGCCCAGCATCTCAGCGCGCAGTTGAGCGCCGGCGAGCTCGGGCGCGTGCGTGCGCTCTTCGAACGCCAACTGCTCAACCAGACGGTCGAATGGCAGAGCCGGACGGCCTATGTCGTGGCGCGCGGCTAACGAGAGGAGTCAAAATGCCCACTTTGACAGTAAATGTATCCGATGAACAG
>JADLFO010000179.1 GCA_020845455.1 Caldilineaceae bacterium | reverse complement strand
CGCCATCACCCGCGCCCCCTGGCGGACGATCCCTTGCAGCGCGGCGCGATCGCCCAAGGCATAGAGCCGGGCAATTCTGGGCTGCAGGGCCAACTCGGTCGGGACCAGCACAAACGACAGCACTTCGGCCCCGCGCGCCGCCACGTTGTAGAGCGCCACCGACTCCACACCCGCCATCGCGCCCAACAAGAGGATCACGGCGCGGCTGTTGACCATGACCAGGGCGCTGATCGAGAGCAGCGGCAGCGCGCTGCGCAGCCACGCACGCCCCGCATAGACGGTGGTTGTACCCGCGGGGATCGGCGGAGACCTGCGCACGACCAGCAGCGCCGCGATGCCCAGCGCCCCCAGGGTGGCTGCCACGTTCGCCGCCATCGCCCAAGGCGCGCTCATCCCTCCAGGCAGGCCGAGCCACAGCCCGCCCACGATCACCAGCAGCAGCAGCGGCTGGATCAGCGATTCGGGCAGTTGCGACAGGATCACATGCCCAAAGCCGCGCAAGGCCGACTGCTGCAGCCGCATCAGCGTGGTCAGCGGCAGCAGGAACAGCGCCAACGCCAGCGCGAGCAGCGTTGCCCGATCCAGGGCGCCGCGCCCCAGCCACGCCGCCAGCGCGCCGATCAGGGCCAACGCCGCCGACGCGGCCAGCGTGCTGCCGTGTGACCAGATCAGCAGCCCCTTGACCCGCCCCCAGTCCGCTTGCGCCTGATAGGCCGCCATGCTGCGCGTGACCAACTGGCCCAGCCCCAGCGACGCCAAGAGGCTCAGCAGCCCGCTCCAGGTCAGGGCATAGGTATACGCGCCGTAGCCCTCGACCCCCAGTAGCCGCGCCAGGGCGACGCTGGTGACAAAGAACAGCCCTGTGACCGCGACCTTGAGCAGGAAACCGCCCGCCGTGTGACCGAGAAACTGGCTGCGCGCTTGGCTCACCGGCAGCAGCGTCCAGCGCCGCGCGGCTGCTATCGGCGGGCGCACTGTATATCCTCACACACGATCTGACGGAAAATGTCTGCAAACGCCTCTTTGCTAAACGGATGAAAGTGCGGAGAACTCACAAAAGCGCGCGCACTTTCGCGGTAGCGCCCGATCTCGCGTGCCGTCAAAGAACGCAAAAAACAGCCCAGTTCTGCATAGTCGCGGAAGTGGCGCATGTCGATAAAGCTGTCGCGCGGCACATGCTTTTCGATGTCGGGCGCACCCCAGTAGATCGGCACGGTCCCGGTGAAAAAACAGTCAAAGAGCTTTTCCGTGATCCACCCCTTCAGCACCATGTTTTCAAAGCAGAGCGCAAAGGTGTAGCGGCTCAACGTCTCAGACTTTGACTCGGCTTTGCCCCGATAAGCCGACCGTGCTGCCTCCAGCAGCGGGTCGGGCCGGAACTGCTGCCAAGAGCCGCGCAACTGGCGCTCCCATTTACGCAGCGTGTACGGGATCCAGGTGCGGCCCAACCGGTGCGCGGGCTGCTCCCATTCGCGGCCATAGAGATCGACCTCGCCTGTGCGGCTGAAGTGCGCCACAGCGCGCAGCCGTTCGGTATACAGCTCTTGCCAATACAGCTGCGGCAGCTTGTTGGAGTTGATCATCACCAGGAACTTGCGCCCGTCGCGCCGCCACAGCGCGTCGTGAACGCAATCAAACGACTGCGGCCAGCAAAATGGCCGCAGCGCCAGACGTCTGCCGGTAAAGCGCGCCAGCGACGCGCCGTCGCTCCACGAATAGAGCCGCTTGAAAAAAGGTTGGGCGCGCGCCATGGCACGGTACATCGCCGGGTCGACGATCGGGCACTCCATGGCGAAGAAGGCGCTCAGGGTCACATCGGCGCGCTGCGCCAGCCGCCGATAGCTGCCCAACCGCCCCATCGAGACATAGACCTTGGCTGGGCCGTCCGGCGTTTCGGGCATCAAATCCGCTGTGTGGACCGGGATGCCCTGCCGCGCCAGCGCCGCACGCAGATGCACATAGGGGGCCATCAGTTGGTCGCCCCCATACTTGGCCTGCTCCGCGTCGAAGAGCCGGTCGCCCAGAAAGTGATGCGAGGGCGGATCGATGTACAACGCCGCCTGCGCTTGGTTCATGCCGCAATCCCTCGATAGCCTGTATAGGGGAGCATGCGCGCCAGGGGAACCTGTGCGCCGAGATGGAGCGCCGCCGCCATCAGCCCGCGCAGCAGGCAGACCGCCGGCTTGCGCCGCTCCAAATCTACCGTGCGGTGCAGAAAGGTGCGCCAGGGAAACGGCTCGGCCAGGAGCTGCGCGGCCTCAGCATAGCGCCCCAGCAGGGTTAGGTTGGCGGCGCGAAAGGTCTGGTCGTCGCAGCGGTGAAAGGCATACTCGGTCAGCGCGGCTGCGTCGATCGAGGCCGCCGGCCCCTGCTCGGCCAAATAGGCCGCCAGATAGCGATCCATGATGACAAAAAACTGGTCTTCCGCCACACGCCGCCGGTCATAGCGTGTCGACACCTGGCTGGGGCCGCGGCGGTAATACATCAGATGTTCGTCCAGGATCGCCAGCGGCGCGGCGTTGAGCAGCCGCAGCCACATCTCGAAGTCGCCTGACGTGTCGTGCTGGGTGCTGAAACCGCCCACTTGGCGCAGCAATTCGGCGCGGCCCATAAACGTAGGCGCGCGGAAGACGCGGTTCTTGTGGCGCAGCAGCACCGGCAGCAGGTCTGCCGGCCCCAGCGCCGTCCCAGGCCGCACCTCCGGCAGCAGCCGTGTCTGGCCCACGACCGCGCCGCGCTCGTCGATGCGCCAGTCGAGCGCAAAGACCGCGCCCACCTGCGGATGGCTCTGTAAGAACGCCGCTTCGCGCTCCACGATCTGCGGTGTATAGACATCGTCCGAGTGATAGATGGCGAGGTAGTCGCCGCCGGCGCGGCGGATCAGCGCGTTCACATTCTCGAACTGGCCCAGGTTGGCGGCGTTGCGCATATAGCGGATGCGCGGGTCGTCGAACGCAGCCACGACTGCGGCGGTGTCGTCGGTGGAGGCGTCGTCTCCGATCAGAATTTCAAGTTGGCGGTACGTCTGCCGCACAATCGACTGCAGACTCTGCGCCAGGAACGGCGCATCGTTGTAGGTCGGTACACAGACGCTGACCAGGGGAGCGGCGGCAGCCATCGGTGCGGCCCTAGCGTTCCGTCAACAGCAAGCCAAGCCGCTGGGCCACCGCGGCGCGCTCTTTGGTGGCGTAGTACCAGGCGATGGTGCGGCGCAGCCCGTCGTCCAGGCTTATTTGTGGCTCCCATCCCAACACCTCCCGGCAGCGCGTCAGGTCTGCTGCCCGGCTATAGACGCCCACAGGCTTGGTCAGGTCAAAGTCAATGGCCTGGGGCCGGTAGCCTGTGATCGCAAAGATGCGCTCTACCAGGTCGATCACACGCACATGCTCTGCTGCGCCGATATTGACCGGCGAGGCGTCGTCAATCGTCTCGGCGGCGCGGATCATGCCGTCGGCTGTGTCGCCGACATAGGTAAAGTTGCGATCCTGCTGGCCGTCGCCCCAGATCTCGTAGGGATCCATGCCGACAAATGCCTTGGCGATCAGCGCGATCACGGCGTGGGTCTCGTTTTCGCGCTCGCCATAGACGGTAAAGAGCCGGCAGGAGACGGACTTCAGGCCATACTGTTTGTAATAGGCGGCCAGCGCCATCTCGCCCATCAGCTTGGCCCAGCCATATTCGCCGTCGGAAAAGGCGCACCCCTCGCGGAAGGGGTGCGCCCATTCTTCTTTGAGATAGACGCGCGTGCCGTTGGCGGGTTTGATCTGGTGCGTGGTTGGGTAGACACAGGCCGAACTGGCGAAGCAGACCTTCTGCACCTGGGCGCGGTGCGCCTCGTCAAAGACGATGCCGTCCAAGACCATATTGGAGGCGCAGTCGGCAGGGTGGGTGTCGATAAAGCCACGCCCGCCGTGGCAGGCCGCCAGATGAAAGACCACCTGCCGGCCTGCCATCGCCTGCCGGGTGTAGTCACGGTCGCGCAGGTCGCCCAAACGGAAGTCAATCGCCCCGGTGTGGCGGCTCAGGTTTTCCAAGCGGCCGCTCGACAGGTCGTCGGCCACGCGCACCTGCGCGCCCAGCGCCACCAAGCGATCCACCAGATGGCTGCCGATAAAAGACGCGCCCCCGGTCACCAACACGCGCACATTCTGCCATTGGTTCATAAGGCCTCCTGTTTCCCCTTGTGTCGCATGATCCCACCCAAGCTGTGATCTCAAGATTCGATGTGATGACGATAGGTTGAATGCCCGGTTCAGTGGGCGCTGTTCTTGAGCCGGGCGAGCGATCCCCTGGCGGATGGCTGTGGCCACTGCAGCCGGTAGAAGCGGTAGCCGCGCCACTGCCCGACCACCACCAACCCTGTGACCACCACCGACAAAAGCACCATGATCCAGGGGCGTTTGATCGTGTACTGGTAGCCCCAGGTGTGCAGCACAACCAGCGCAAAGAGCGGATAGTTGAGCCGCTGGATCGCCTTCCAGCGTTTGCCCCGCAGCAGCCGCACCGAGAGGTCATTCGAGAGGATCAACAGCAGCGCCAGCAGCACCGTCGCCGCCAAGCCCAGGGCATTGCTCGCCCCAAACGGGTTGATCTGCGGCATGTGGCTGTCGGGCAGGAAGAAATAGTGCAGGATGTTGCCGCCCATATGCACCTGAAAGCCAAAGACGACATGCAGCAGCCCGGCGATGCCCGCCCAGATGGCGATGTCGCGGCGCAGATTGATGTTGACGGGCGTGCGCCGCTGCCCGCGCAGCAACCGCCACGGGCCGATCAAGAGCGTCACCGCCATGGCCGCCAGGCTGAAATAGCCCAGCCCGATGGTCAATAGGTGGGCCAGGCCGATCTCCGGTTTGAGCTTGCTCGTCGCCACACAACTGAGCGCAGCCAGCAGCGTCATGGCTGCATGGGTCAGGATGCGGGCGCGGCTCATGTGGCGCTCCGTTCTTGGCGCGGCCCCGCAGCGCGGGGTTGGACGGTCTCGGCCAGCCCGCACAGCAGGTCCAAGTAGCGCCGTGTGATGATGCGCCAATCATAGGCTGCGGCGCGCTGCGGCCCCGCCTGCGCCATGTGCGCCCGCAGCGCCGCGTCGCCAAGTACATGCCGCATCCCCGCGGCCAGCGTTTCGACCTGGGCGTCGGGCAGCAGATGCGCCACCCCGCCGGCAAATTCGGGAAAGGCCGTGTTGTCGAGCGCGATCACCGGCGCGCCGCACGCCATGGCCTCCAGCACCGGCATGCCAAAGCCCTCATAGGAGGAGGGGTAGATCAAGAGCGCGCAGGCGTTATAGGCCATCACGATTTCGTCGTGCGAGGCATAGCCGACGTCGACGACTTCGCCCTCAAGCTGCAACTCACGCACGGTCGCCGCAAACGAACTGCCCGGCAGGTCGCTGCCGATCAAGAGCAGTTTGTGGGGCAGATGGTCTTGGCGTTTGAGCCGCGCAAATGCCGCCAGCAGCGCGGGCAGGTTGCGCCGTTTGGTCGGTTTGCCCACATAGAGGATGTAGGGGAAATCGCCGCCCAACACCTTGCGTCGCCAGGCCGCCAGTTGGGCCGGGCCGTGCAGGGGCCGGAAGAGCCGCGTGTCCACCCCTTCCGGGATGACATGGATTTTTTCCGGCGACAGCCGGTAGAAACGTACCATATCGGCCTTGCTGTATGCGCTCACCGTCGAGACCACGCCGGCGCGGTGGGCGCTTAGGTCATACATCACACGCGCTTTGACCCGCGTCCACCAACTGTAGGCTGCCGCTGCCTCTTTGTATCCTTCATACGACCCGTGGTGTGCCAGCAGGGTGGGGCAGCGCGCCGCCAGCGGCATCACATAGCTGGGGCAGAACAAGACATCACGTCTACCGTGCGCGGCCGGCAGCGTGATCTGTTCCCACAGCCCCGGCGGTAGACGCGACGGCAGCACCACATTGACCGCGCCGCGCGGCAGCGTCACCGACGGGTCAAGTGGTTGCGGCGTGTAGACGCGCACCTGCGTAAAGGGATGCTCCACATCGTCGAGACAGCGCAGAAATGCTTCAATAGCCCGGCCCACGCCGCTGCGTTTGGCCACCAGCCGGATGCCGTTGACCCCCAGGATCACAGCGCACCTCGTTCCATTGGATAGCTTTCCTGAATTCCCACCGTGTCCAGAATTTCATCGCGCGCCGCGGCCACGGCGATCATCGCGTCCGGCGTGATTGGGGATGCTGCGCCCGTCTGCACGGCCCGGTAAAATGCCTGTACCAAGGCGCGCAGCCCTGGGTAGGCCGTCTCGCCTGTGAGCGCCCGCCGTGTGAGGTTGGTCGCCGCCGCACCCAGTTCCTTGGCACCGATCTCAAAGGGCCGCGCGATCTTGTGCAGCCTCGACGCGCCGCCCGCCGGCGCATAGGCATAGCCGTGAAAGAAGTCGAGACAGAGCGAGCCGTCTGCGCCGACGATCTCCAGCGTGTTCAGCGGAGGCCGCCCGGCCAAACTGATCTCGACGGAGATGCTGCCATCGCTGCCTTCGCCCAAAATGCGCAGTTCGCCTGCCTGTGGATGTGTACCGCTCCAGGCGATGCCCGCCGGCCCGGACGGATACAGCGCCGCCAGCAGCGCCAGCGGATGGGGCAGAATCTCGCTCGCGATGCGGTCAGCCTCTGCCTCGCCCTGGCCCGCGCCCCCCGCCGATTGGATCACAAAACGCCAGTGGACGAGCCGTCCCAGCCGCGGCAGCCGCCGCCGTGCCTGTGTGACGCCGTGCTGAAAGCAAAACTGATGCACCGGGCAGATCAGCCGGCCCTGCGCCTGTGCGCCGGCGGCCAACTGCACCGTCTGCGCCGCGGTCTGCGCCGCGGGCTTTTCGACCATGACGTGCAGCCCGGCGGCCAGCGCGGCTTGGCTCAACGGCGCGTGGGTAGCGGTCGGCGTGCAGAGATGCAGCACCTGCAGCGGCGTCCGGTCGAGCGCCTCGGCCAGGCCGGCGACGGCCAAGGCCCCGGCGTGCTTGCGGGCCAAACGCTGCGCCGCCTGGAGATCGGGGTCGATCACCGCCGCCACCCGTCCACCGGCGCGGCGCAGGGCGTCGGCGTGCCAGTAGCCCATCAGCCCCGCGCCCGCCACGGCAGCCTGCAGCGGCGCGGGCCGCGTGTCTGTCCGGTCGGCCATGCCGACGCCCACAGTTAGGGCCACGCTCCCGCCTAATCTCCGACGACCGGCATCTTTTGGTCGTCGAGGGTGATGGCGACCCTGTTCTCCCCTAGCGGTTCGGCGCTGCGCCAGGGGCGGCTGCCTGCCATCGCCTTGACCAAGCTTGCCGGTTGATAGACGACGCTCGGCCATAAAAAGACCTCGGTCGTGCAGTAGCACTCTTTGGCCGCGATGCGCCGGCGCAGTTCCTTGGCGCGCTCCGACTGCCAGATTTCGGGGAACGATTGGCTGCGCAGGTTGCCGATCGGCTCATGCATCTCGCAGACGCTGACATCGCCGTTGGCATAGACCACGGCGCTCAACCGCCCGGCGGCGCAGGGGACTACCTGCCGCTGCTGTTTGAGCGTTTCCATCTTGGCCCACTGCAACAGCGGCTCGACGATCGCGCCATAGCGCCCCTGCTCGCGCGGCTGCCAGAGGCTGCGGATATACTCGTATAGCTTTTCATACTCCCCCAACAGCGGCGCGGCCAGGTTCGGGTTTTTGCGATCCCCGCGGATGATCGCCAGGTTATGGTGGTCCATCTGCGGGCAGCGCTCATACAGATAGGTAGTCAACTGGCGGATCTGGTCGATGTTGACATCGGTCGCCGTCGAGATGGCATGGATGCGCAGCCGCGGGTCGCGCTGCTGAATCTCGGCCAGCGCGTCATAGCTCTCCATGGCGTGGCGGAAGGCGTGTTTGGCGACGCGGAAGGTATCATGAAACTCCGGCATCCCGTCCAGCGAGAGTTCGACGACAAAGAGGTCGAGCGCCTCTTCTTCTAAGACACCGTTGACGGCGGCGACCATCTTGTCGGTGAAGTAGCCGTTGGAGGGCACATAGATCTGCCGCACCTGGTTGTGCTGGACAAAGTGGCGGCAGATCTCGGCGAACTCCTTGCGCAAGAACGGTTCGCCGCCCGACAGGTTGAGGTTTTCGAGCCGGCCCAGCGAGCGCGAGAGCGCAAAGATCTCTTCGGCGCTCAGGTCGTCGCGTTTGTTGAGGCTCGTCCAGTAAAAACAGTGTTCGCATTTCATGTTGCAGATCGAGTTGATAAACAACACGAGAAATGTCGGATCGGGCATCGGCGCATAGGCGTTGGCCGTGATGCGCGCGTGGCGGGCAATTCGTTCGATGGTGTGCATTCACAACCCCCTCAAGTTGAGCAGCGTCTCTCAAACTGATCGCAAAATAATCGTTGACTCTGGGCCGGCGGGTTGGTCATCGCCACTGGGCGGCGCTCTGGCCTGCGCCCGCCAGGTAGCCGGTGATTTCGCCTGCCGCCCAACAGGTCGTAAACAACAGGATCCACGGCAGCGCCCCGATCAGCTTTGTCCCATAGCGCCGCCGCGCCGCCACGGCGCGCGCCACGCGCGCCGTCTGCACCAGCGGCAGCGCCAGCGCCAGCCCGGCATAGAGCCAGCGCAGCGGATAGGCCTGGGGGCCAAAGCGCAGCCCCGCAAAGGCCCTGCCGTGATGAAACGGGCTGGTGGTGAGATGGGCGGGCGTCCACCCCCCGGCGTGACGGATGAGCATGGCGGGGTCGGCGACCAGGGTGATGCCCTGCTGCTGCCAGCGCCAATGCACAAACACGTCGTAGAAGCCGTGGCCGGCGGCGCTGCCCGCCAGCGCGACCTGTTTATAGGCGACGTTGTTGCCCGGCAGGGCCGCCACCGCGCCGGCAAAGGGCGGCATAAAGCGCGCGTATTCGCAGAAAAAGATCGCCCAGTCGCGCGCCCGGCCATAGGCCGCCGGTTCAATCGGCCCGCCAATGGCGAGATGCGCCGACCGGTGGGCGCGCAGCGCCGCCTCACACCAGCCGTCTGCGACCAGCGAGGTGTCCTCCAGCATCGCCACGACCGTGCCCCGGCATTGTTCCAGCGCCAACTGGCGCAGCTTGGGCACGGGGATCTCGTCGGGCGCGTCGAGCCAGCGCACCTGAGGATAGGCGGCGCGCAGCGCCCGATAGCCCGGCTCATCCAGCGCGCTGCCCACGGCGACAACCTCGCCGGCCGCCGCCTCGCTCTGCGGAACCAGAGCCTCTAGACAGTGCGCCAACACACCGGCCCCGTTGAACGCCACCACGATCACCGACAACGGGGGCGCTGCCGTCGCGACGGAGTTACCGGCATTCGCCGCCGGCGAGCTTCGCTCCGGCTCTCGATCGTATTTTCGTGCTGACTCTTGCCCTGGCGGTGGATGCATTTGAATCATGGGCTGATCCCCATCGTCTCGTCTAGTAGTAGAGTCGCCGGCAGCTTGGGCCTGCGCCGCGCAGATAGCCCGCCAACTCCCCCAAAGCCCAGGCGGCAAACAGGAGCCACTGCAGCGGCAGCGTCAACAGCCAGCGTGAGCGGTTGCGCCGTCTGCGCCCGATTACACGACCCCAGCGCCACAGAAAGAGCCACGGCAGCAGCGGCGTCGACAGACCGCGCGCCAGCCGTTTGCCCCGCCCCGCAGAGGCCGTGCGCATCGCTGCAAAGCAGCGCCCATGCGCCAGGCGGCTGGTCAGAAAATCGCCAAACGCGATCGGTTTGTTCAGATAGACCAATATCGAGGGATCCAGCCACAGCGTCGAATGACCGGCCTCGACACCCCAGTTGACAAAGGTCTTCCAGAATTCGGGGTAGCGCGGGGTATCGCCCTCAAACAGCGCCGCTCGTTTATAGGAAATATTGCAGCCCGGCAAGATCTCTGCCGCCCCGCAGGCGACCGGCGGCATAAAGAGGCCGTACTCGTAGAGGTAGAGCGCCCATGCGGTCAGCGAGGCCTTGTCCGCCTTGTCCAGATCGACCGCGCCGCCGATCACCCAGTTGGCGTGTTCCTGATGCGCCCGGCGCACTGCCTCCAGCCAGTTATCGGCGACGACGGCATACGCGTCGAGGATGGCGATGATCTCCCCCTGGGCCAGCGCAATGCCGCGCCCGCGCAGATGCGCCAGGGATACGGGCGCGTCGAGGTGGACCCAGCAGACGCTGGGAAAGCGCGCCTGCAGCTTGGCCGCCGCGCCCTGTGCCGAATGCTCTACGACGATGACCTCGGCTACCCCTGGCTGTACCTGCGGCGTCAGCGCCGCCAGGCACGCCGCAAGCGCCGCCTCGGCATGGTTGGCGGCGATCACGACCGAGAGCGGCAGCCGCCCGTCGGGCAAAGCCATCATCGAGACCCGGCTAGGCCGCCGGACCGGATGCCGGTCTGGAGGGCGACCCCGACCACTGCCAGTCGGTATAGACGCAGCGGCGCAGCTTGCGCAGCGTGTCGCGCAGACGCAGATAGCCGCGGAAGCCTGCCGAACCCACGGCGGCAATTGTCTCCGGACGCCAGTAGTAGGCGTCGATGCGTGCCAGCCGGTAGGGCCGGCCGGCAGCCGTCACCAGCCCCATGTCGGTGCTGACCGCGCCCGCGCAATGCCGCGCTACGATCGCCTCGACGGCGGCGTTGCGCGCGCCGTAGGGATAGGCAAAAACCGCGGCGGCTTGGCCCGTGCGCGCCTGGATCGCGGCCTGCGACTTCATCACCTCCTGCTCGACCCTGGCGGCATCGACCAGCGGCAGCGGGGGATGAGTGCAGGTGTGTGCGCCCAACTCCCAACCGGCATTCGCCAGCTTGTTCGCCTCGGCCCAAGAAAGCAGCGGCAGGCGCGGCGCGTGGGCGGGTTGGCCCGGCCAACGGTTGTCGCGCCCGCAGAAGCCGGTCACCAGAAAGACGGTCGCCGTAAAGCCATAGGCGGCCAGCCGCGGCCACGCCTCGCCATAGACGCTCTGATAGCCGTCGTCGAAGGCCAGCACGACCGTCTTGGCAGGAAAGCCCGCGCCGGCACGCAGCCATCCCAGCACGCGCTCCAGCGAGACGGTGCGATAGCCCGCCGCGGCCAGATGCGCCAGAGTGGCTTCAAAGCGCGCCGGCGGCGTGAAGAGCGGCGACGCCGCCTCGCCGATGGCGTGATAGGTGATTACCGGGATCGTGTACACTGGATAGCGCGCCTCGCCTCGTTGGACCGTCTAGTTGAACCCGCCCAGGTCGCCGAGCAGTCGGTGATACTGCGCCAGGTGGCTTTCTTCGCTGTAATGCGTGCGGTAGCCGGCATAGCCTTCGGCGCCCAGCGCGTCGCGCAGCGCGGGCGAGTGCTGCAGGGTTGCCATCGCCTCTATCAGTTCCGCCTGATCGGTATAGACCAGCCCGCCGCCGTTGCGGACGATCTCCGGCAGCGCCCCGCGGTCGGGGACGATCACCGGCGTCGAGACGACAAACGATTCCAGCGTCGGCCAGCCAAAGGTCTCATAGCAGAGCGACGGGATCAGCGTGGCGATGGCGTGGCGGTAGAGGGTGCGCAGCCGGGCGTGGTCCAGCAGCCCTAAAAAACGCACATGCGACAGCCCCTGCGCCATGGCGCGCAGCTCCGGCTCATAGGCGCCCGCGCCTGCAATCAGCAGATCGGCCTGGCAAAAATAGCGGAACGCCTCGATCAACACCTGCACGCCTTTGATCTTTTCGAGCCGCCCTACAAAGAGGAAATAGGGCCGCCCCTCGTTGGGAGCGCTCGCCTGCGCCGCCCCCTCGCCGGCTGCAGCCGCCTCGGCGTCGGGGAAGAAATAGGGCAGATAGCGGATCGGCGCGGGGAAGCCGTGGCGGTGGTAGATCTCCTCGACAAAGTGGCTGGGGCCGATAAACGCATCTACCTGCGCGATGTCGCGGTCGCGCTGGCCGGTATAACGCCACAGTTGCGGCGGCCGCCGGCCATGCAGCGTACAGGCCAGACAGGTGCGCCGGGTGCAGGGTTCACGGTCAAAGCGCCACAGCACATGCATCGGGCAGACAAACCAGCATTCGTGCAGCGTACACAGCTTGAGCGCATTGCCATAGCGCAGGATGCCCGGCCCGCCCAGCAGCGAGATATTGTGGAAGTGGATCACGTCGAACTGCTCGCCCGCCAGCAGTTCTTGCAGCGCGGCGTGTTTGAGCAACGGTCGTCCCAGTTGATGCACCATCAACAGGTCTATCTCGCCGCGCTTGCCATATTCCAGCGGGTGCAGCACCACGTTGGGCGGGTGAGGGAAGTTGTGCTGTGGCGGGCGGCTGCTGAGCAGATGAAACGCATCCACGTCATGCACTACATGCACCTCATGTCCATAGCGCGCCAGGGCATTGGTCAGCCGGTAGACAAAGATGCCGTCCCCGCCAAAGTTGGCCGGCGGGTAGAAGGTCGTCACCATGCAGATTTTGAGCGGTCTCATCGGCAGTCCAGGGGTAATCCGGAAGCGTGTCAGGACAGTGTGTCGAGAAAGGTCAGAAATTGGTCGGCGGCGCGCCCCCAGGTCAGGGCCTGCGCCCGCTGCTGCGCTTGCCGGCCCAGCCTGCAGCGCAGCGCATCGTCGGCCAGCAGTTGCGCCAGCGCGCCGCGCAGTTCGGTCACGTCGTGCGGGTTGACAAAAAGGCCGCCCCCATCCAGCAGCAGGGGCAGCGGGCTGTTGCGCGTGGCGATGACCGGCGTGCCACAGGCCGCGGCCTCGACTGCGCCCAGCCCATAGCCTTCTTCTAGCGAGGGCATGACCAGCGCCTGCGCCGCATTGAGCAGACAGGCGACCTCCTCATCCGCCAGGTAGCCGGTGAGGCGCACCGCCTGATGCAGACCCAGCCGGTCGATGGCGGCGCGCACTGCGGCTGCGCCCGGCGTAAAGGTGTCGTCCTCTGCCGGTCCGATTAAGACCAGGCGCACGCCGGCAAACTGCGCCATCTGGCGCAGATCGGCCAGCGCTTCGAGCAGCGCCGCCAGGTTCTTGTGCGGGTTCAGCCCGCCCAGACAGACTAGGAAGCGGCTTCCCGGCTCCAGCCCTTGCGCGGCCAGCGTCCTGTCGATGCGCGCCGCGTCGTGGATCGGGCGGAAGACCGCGTCCGGGGCCTCGCCCACCACACAGATGCGGCTCTGCGGCCAGCCGAACTTGCGCGCAATGCTGCGCCCGGCGTAGTCCGACACGGTGACGATGTAGTCGGCCTGTCGCCGCGCCAGCCAGCCCTTGAGCGCCCAGAACAACCGGTGTTTGCGGTTGGGGAAGACAAAGGCCGGGTAGTTCTCGGCGATGATGTCATGCACGCCCAGCAGCACCCGCCCGCAGGCCCGCACGGGAAAATAGGTGTAGACGCTGGGAAAGAAGAAGGCATCACAGCCCAGCCCGGCGACGGCGCGCGCCATCGCGCCGATGTCGCCCAACGAACGCCGTCCGCCGGCCGTCGCCGCACCTGTGGCCGATTGGCGGGTCTGGACTGCGGCGCGCTGGGCATGGGCGGGGAGCGGCCAGGGCGAATGGTCCAGCGTCGACTGGTCGGCGAGCAGGATAAACTCGTGGTGCGGCGGGCGTGATAAAAGCTCGGTCAGCAGCCCGCGTGTAAAGCGCCCATACCCTCGCGGGTTGGCCCAACAGCTTGCATCCACACCCACGCGCATGGTTTGGCGTCCCCGGCTTTCTCTCAGGAAAAATGCAGCTTGCTGTCGCCTGCGCCGGCAGCGTAGCCCGTACACTCGCCCAGCGCCCAGGCCAGCGTAAACCCCAGCAGATAGGGGAGTGAGCGCACAAAATCGCGGCGGTGACGGCGGATGCGAAACAGATGGCGCGCCAGCCGCGCCAGGATCAACGGCGGCAGCAGCGGCGACAAGAGCAGATAGACCAGCCGACGCACCGGTGTCATCTGGGCGCGGCGTGTGCCTGCATACCAGCGCGCATAGTGAAAGCGTTCGCGCCAGAAACCGCCCGGCGTGTAGTGCTTTTTGTGCCGGACGACAATCGCAGGGTCAAAGAGGAAGCGCAGCCCCTGCGCCTCTAGCTGTGGGTGGAGAAAGGTCTCCCAATAGCCTTGGGCCGGCACGGCCCACGCCGCCAACAGGTCGGCGCGGCGATACGAGACATTGGACGCGGCCAGCCCGCGCGCAGGGGCCGCCCCCTCCTGCGCCGTCATTCCTTGACCCATCGCGCCCGGCGCTGCAAAGGCGCTGTATTCGCACAGATAGACGGCCCGGTCGACCCGTCGCGCCGCCGCCCCGTTTTCGACTGCGCCGCCGATCACGGCGCGGGGGTGGGTGCGGTGCGCCTGAAGATGCGCCGCCAGCCAATCCTGCGCCGGGATGCAGTGGTCCTCGGTGATCAGAATCAGGTCGCCCTGCGCGGCCAGGATCGCGGCCCGGCGCAGCTCGCCGATGCTCGTCCGCTGCGTGAACTCGATCAGCCGCACGGCGGGATAGCGTTGGCGGACAAAGGCCGTCACCGCCGCGCCCACGCAGTCGGCCACGATGATCTCGGCGCAAACGCTGCCCGTTTGCCGGTGCAGCGCCTCCAGACAGGCGGCGAGATAGGCGCAGCCGCTCGCCGACGCGATCACGACGCTCACCTGCGGCCGCGTGGCTTGCGTCTGCTTCTGTGATGGCACAGCCGCCCGTTACCTCTCTACTTCTCAGGCAGCAGATAGCCGCTTGCCTCGCCCAACGACCAGGCCGTCATAAAGACGAGCAGCGCGGGCAGCGCCGCCCAAAAGTGCGGCAGCCAGTCGGGACGGCGCCGGCGCACCCGCCGCCAGATGCGCGCCGGCAGCAGCGGCATCAGCAGCGGCGCGCCTGCAAAGTGGAGCAGCCGGGCGAGCGGTTGTCCTGCAAAGCGGGTTGAGGCATAGCGCCGTCCATGCGCAAAACGGGCGCGGATAAATGGCCCCAGCCCGATCCCCGCCGTGTACTCCACCTGCATCTGCGCCGCCCAAGCCAATCTCTCGCCGTGCGCCGTCAGGCAGGCGTTGACCGGCGTCTCCCAGAAGCCGTCCTGCCAGTGGACCCGGCACGGCTCCAGCGCAGCGCGTCGATAGGCTGAATTGTCGCCGGGCAGGTCGTGCAGTACAGGGCTGCTCGGCCCTGGCGGCATCCACGCGCTGTAGCGCGCAAAGTAGACCGCCCAGTCCACGGCATCGCCGCGGCTTGGCCCGCCCAACGGTCCGGCCACCGCGGCCGCGCCTTGGGCCTGGGCCGCGAGGATCGCCTGCAGCCACTGCTCCGAGGGCAGACACTGCGCCAAGGTAAAGGCGACGATCGGCGCACGCGCCGCCTCCAGCCCTTCTTGCCAGAGGACGGGAGCTAGCGTGCCCGGCGGGCAGCGCATGACCCGCACCTGTGGAAAGGCGCGGCGCACCATCTCGGCGCTGCCATCCGTGGAGGCGTCCACCACGATCAATTCGGCGGGCACTGCCGCGGACTGGCCGGCCAGCCGTTCCAGACAGCCGCACAGCGCGGCGCGCGCATCTTGGCTGGCGATCACGACGGAGATTACAGGCTCAGACATTGGGGGCAAGCGTCACCACCTGACGCCGTTCTGCGGATTCATAGCCGGCAAAGACAATGCGTAGAATTTCGCGCGCCCAGCGCGCGCGTGCCGACGACGGCTGCGGCTGCTGCATCTCCGGCAGCAGCGCGGCCAGATGGCGCGCCGTGGCCTGGGCCAAGGGGGGCCGCCGAGCCGCTGCGATCAC
The DNA here is from genome assembly GCA_020845455.1 of Caldilineaceae bacterium. Lineage (GTDB taxonomy): Bacteria > Chloroflexota > Anaerolineae > Caldilineales > Caldilineaceae > QEUY01. The sequence goes on along the minus strand of JADLFO010000179.1, from coordinate 7,515 downwards.
CGCTGACCTGCCGCCGCTCTCGGCGCGCGCCTCACCGCCCTTGACAAAGCTGAGGCGCAGGTCGGGCCGGTAGCGGTTTTGGGAACGGTTCAGGCTCAGCCCGGCGCGCGCCACCCCGCCATAGGAGAGACGCAGCGAGGCGCGTTCACAGTCCAGCCGCATCTCCAGATAGCGCTCCGGCGCATGGCTTACGCGGTTGAGCGACAGGACGGCATAGCGCTCGCCGGGGAAGTACAGGGTCATCTGTACCAGCACATCGGCCGCATCGCCGGCGCGCACCGGGCGGGCAATGGCGTTGACTGCCAGCGGCAGCGCGCCGAAGAAGTGGCAGATCAGGTCCAGCGGGTGGGTGCCGAACTCGAACAAGGTGTAGCGCGGCAGGGCGCGCCGCCACGGCGTCTGTTCCACGTTGGGCGGGTGAAACATCTGCTGCCAAGCCTGCACATAAAACAACGGGCCATACTCCCCTGCTTGCAGCTTGGCCTTTGTCTGGCGGTAGACATCCATATAGCGATACTGATTGTTGACCGCCAGCAGCCGCCGCTGTTGCAGCGCCGTTTCAATCAGACAGTCGGCTTCGTTCAGGCTGGACACAAAGGGCTTTTCGCACAGCACATGCGCACCGTGTTCCAGCGCCAACTGCGTGATGCGGCTGTGGTGCGCGGGCGGCACGCCCACGATCACCAGTTCCGGCTGCTCACGTTCCAGCATCTCGACCGGGTCGGCATAGACCGCGGGCAGACCGAACTGGCGCGCCAGCGCCGTGCGCCGCGCTTCGTCCGGGTCGCAGCCCGCCACGACCTCGATCTCCGGAACCATGCGGCAGGCCGGCAGATGGATCTCTGCGGCGGCTCTACCCAACCCGATCACCGTGGTGCGAACCATGGGCTGTAGGTCAGCTTTCAACAATATAGGAAGCCTGGCAAGCGGCACTCATCGGCGTGCATAGACCTGTGTCATCGTCTGCTGTGGATCGGTATAGACCAGCGCAAATTCGCCGTCCGCCACGCCTTGCTGCAGCAGTGGAAGCAGCGTTTGCGCTGTGTAAGCGTCATAGGCGCGCACCCCGTCGTCGTTGCGCCAGGCAAACTCCGGCATGACGAGGATATAGTCCACAGTCTGCTCGTCCACAAACCGGCGCAGCCCTGCCGAGCCGCCGTCGCTGGGGTATTCCAACGTCTTGCGGCCGGCGTACAGATAGATAGGGGCCGGGTAGCGTGCGGCGACGACGGCATCTGCCGGGGCGTTCTGGCGCAGCCAGGCGGCGCCCGCCGTCACATCGCCTGCGGCCACGCCGGAATCGACGATCGCCAGCGACTTCAGCGCCGAAGCGAGGACGAGCAGCGCCGCGGCCCCGATCACCACGGCCTGCGGCCAAAGCACATGCGGCTTGCCAGGTCGCAGCAGCCGTCCGCCCAGCCGCAGCGCCGTGTAGCCCCCTACCAAGAAACAGGCTGTGAGAAAGGGCTGCACCGGATAGAGCAACCGCGGCGAATCCCAGGCCCATACTGAGAGCACGCCGAGATAGCCGAGGAGGGAGGCGGTGACAAAAGGGGAGAGGCTGCGCGTCGCCGCCAGGAGGGCGCCGCCCCAGATCACCAACCCCAAGACGCCGAACGCCAGCGCGCCGGGCAGAAAGCCCAGACTGACCCGGCTCAGCACTGCCGCCTCACGTTCGCCCCCGCCGACTGGGATCAGGATGCCGCGCGTGTGTTTGACAAACTGGGTCGCGGCCCAGCTTGCACGCGCCGCCAAGACAGGCAGGAGACTTTGGCTGGGGTGCTCCGTCTGCGCGGCCCCATCCGTCTGACCTACCGGCGCTGCTGTGCCAGGCTCTGGCTGCGGCACATTGGCGCGGTTGAAGAGATCGTTCACATACTCGTGCGGCGCCATATCCTGCCAGCGCACGGATGTCAGCCCGATGACTGTGGCGAGCAGCACAAACGCGCCGGCGGCGAGCAGCATCAGTGTTCTCCAGGCGGAAAGCCCCCGCTGCGCGACGATCACCAGCGCCATCCCGGCTGCCGGCGCGACGCCGATAGTGCGCGTGAAAATCATCAGGGTGAGGGTCATTCCTAGGCCGACCGGGTAGAGGATCGACCTTGGATGGGCTGCGCTCTTGGCGGCCAAGACGAGCGAGAGCAGCAGCCACGTCAGAAAGATCGGCTCGGACATCACCGTGCGCGTGTTTCCCACCACCAGCGGCGATGCCGCCAGCAGCGCGACTGTTGCCGGCCGCAGCCAGTAGGGCCGGCCTTTGACCAACAGCGGCCACCCCCAGAATAAGATTGTCACATTTAACAGTGTGGCGAAGAGCGAAACCAGCTTCATCGCCGGCAGTGGGTCGGGCAGCCAAGTGAACGCCGCCAGGACGAGGGGGAAGCCAAAAGGAAAGGGCGTCGGCCCTGGCGTCCCCGGCTGATTAATCGCTCCGTAGACCGGCCCGTGGGCAATTGACTCGGCCAGAACGGCGTATTGCGCATCGTCCATAAACGCACCCACCTGAAACGAATCGTAGGCCCACAGCGACAGGCCGAGCAGGAGCAGCAGCATAAGCAGCCAATGCGCTGCCTGCTGCCGGGGCGCGACCAGTTCGCTTGGCGCAGCGCCGAACAGTCCGGGCCGAGCGTTCGACGAACTCCACTGCGTAGCGGTCTGCATGACCGTCTCCCCTGTTTGCATGGTGCAGTTACCGTCAGTATAGGGTGTAGGGGGATAGGGTGTAGATGGAGAACTTGTCGACATGCTCAACTGTCCAGCCGGGTTTCCATGTGCGAGGGCAGCAGGGGCGCAACCGGCAGCAAGCTCTCGCCTGAAGGGGGCTGCGTCTGCCGGTTGCGGCGCGGGAGATAATAGGCCAGCGCGCAAGAGGCAAAGGTCGCCGCGCTGTAGAGAAAGTAGAGCCAATGCCACAACACGGCGCGGGCCAGAAAGAGCGGCCCGCGTTCGTGCCAGAGAAAGCCGTAGAAGTCACGGTTGAGGAAGAGGAGGAGCAGCGCCAGCGCGCAGACCAGCACCAACGCCCAGGCGTTTACGAGGCTGAACGCCGCGCCCAAGAGCGCCACCAGCACCCCCAGCGCCGAAAGCCGCTGCGTCTGCTGCAGGTTGAGGTCGTCGGGCAGCCGCCCCCGCTGCAAGATCAGGCGTGACCAGGGCAGGGCGCGGTCGCGGATGTCGGTCACCAGCACGCTGCGCGCCGTCCAACGTTTCATGTGGCGCACCAGCAGCGTCTTTTCCAGCCGTACGCGCCGACCGGCGGCGGCCAGGCGATAGCCCAACTCAATGTCCTCGATGCTGGGCAGCGGGTAGGTGACTGTGTCAAAGCCGCCCATCTCTAGAAACAGATCGCGCCGGATTGCGCCACAGCCGCTCCAAAAGGTGCTTGCTTCGGGCGATGAATGCTGATGCACAAAATGATGCTGCAAATTGCGATATTGTGACAGAAAATTGGCCTGGCTGGGCGCAGCGTCATAGGAGCCGAAGAGCGCCGCCACGTCGGGGTGGGCCTGCATCACGGCTGCGACCTCGCCTACCGTCTGCGGCTGCACCAGCACATCGGCATCGATGAAGAGCAGCACATCGCCCGCCGCCGCCTGTGCGCCGCAGTTGCGCGCATAGGCCGGCCCGCGCTTGGGCGTGACTTGTACTACATGCGTACCCTGGGCTGCGGCCCATGCGCCCGACCCGTCGGTCGAGCCATCGTCCACGACGACGCATTCCCAATCGGCATAGGTCGTGCGCTGCAGCGCCGCCAGACAGTCGCAAAAGGTCTGCCCCCCGTTGTGGACAGGGACGATCACGGAGATGCGCATCGGTTCTATCGTTCCTTTCGGAAGCGCAGCAGCCAGTTGTAGAGCGCCGCCACAAACCAGCCCAGCGCAAAGCCGGTGATAAACCCATAGCCGAGGCCGACAAAACTCCCCACGAAGGTGGCCGAGTAGCCGAAGAAAAATTGGCCGAGCAGCGACAGATGGGGGCCGACTACCTCGCCCCCCTTGACCACCAGCCAATTGGTGGCGATGAAGATGCTCAACCCCAGCACGATGCCGGTGACCAAGCCATGCACGGTGGCATCCAACTGGGTCACGCGCGTCATGATGACGTGGCGCAGCACCGCGTCCGGCGCCGCATCGCCCGCTGTGTGGCTGAGGCTGGAGGGCGTCACGGAGGGCTGGATTGTTCGCTGAATTGTGCTGCGATTCGGTCGGACAGTGCTTCCCATCGTCTCCCTCACTTGGCCTTGCAGGCTCTCCGGCGCTGAATGCGAACGCGCTTGGTGTTCACCTAGAATCGACGGCTGGGGCCTACAGATAGCCGATAAATGTGTGCAGCGAACTGCGTTCTTCCGAACGGAAGGTGCGGGTCAGATAGAGGGCTGTTGCCATGTTGCGCAGCAGCGCCGTGCCAAACCCGCCGAGCAGGCCGATGCCAAAGCCATAGGCCAGCCCCACAAACGCGCCGGCGAGTGTGACGCTGTAGCCGAACAGGAATTGGTTGAGCAGCCCCAAGTTCGGGCCGACGACCGCGCCGCCCTTCAAGACCAAGAAGAGCGTGACCGCAAACAGCGCCAGCCCCGTCACGACCCCAAAGGCGACGCCAAACGCCATCGGGTCGAGTTTGGGGAAGGCATAGGTGAAGGCCTCCTGCACCGTCTCGATCACCTCGCGTGTCCCCACCTTCTCGTCGTAGACCTCCTCGATATACTCCTCTTCGGCGTTGATCTTCCAAAGGTCGTGGCGTTCGCCATAGAGCAGGTTGCGCACGGCGTACATGCCGGTCAACATGGCATGGTCTTGATTGTTATAGCGGTGCAGCCCGTTGCGGCCTACGGTTTGGCAGTTGGGAAAGGTCGCCAGGTAGCGTTTGAGCACGTCCAGGTGACAGCGGTAGTCTGAGTCATAGACCGGATAGGTCTTTTCGACACGGAAGACGGCGCCGTCCACGACGTCGGCATAGTGCGCCAGCCCGATCTGCTCAAGCTCGCGTTTGCCCAGTTCGATCAGGTCGGCGTCGCTCATGCTCCACAGCGCATCGCCTTCGTTGCAGAAATATTCCAGCCCCAAACTGGTGGTCGATAGGTCGGGAACCATGTCGGGGCTCCAGTTTTTGAAGTTCTGGATACGCCCTACTTGCACCGTCGGGTCGTGGATATAGATCCAGTTGTCGGGGAAAAGCGTCTCCCTTTTGATTACCAGACAGACCGTCAGAAAATCTCTGTAGCTCAGGTGGTCGGCGGCGGCCAGTACCTCCGACGGCGGCGGCGGGTCCAGCCACTTGACAAACTGCGTCAGCGGCATGCTGGTGATAAAGTCCGTGCCCGGCACCACCTTGCGACAGCCGTCGTGCTCTACCACCACGCTGTGGATGCGATTGCCTTCGCGCTGGATGCCAACGACATTGGCATTGAGCCAGACCTCGCCGCCCTCCTCCTCGACCTGGCGGCGCACCGTTTCCCAGAGCATGCCCGGCCCACGGCGCGGATAGTCGAACTCCTCGATCAGGGTCTTGATGGTCTTTTTGGGTTTGACAAACATGCTGACCACCGCCGTGCGCAGCGAGAGGTCTTTGATGCGCTGCGCCGCCCATTCGGCCTTGAGCTTGGAACAGGGGATGCCCCAGACCTTTTCGGTGTAGGATTCGAAGAAGGTTTTGAACAGCCGCCGGCCAAAGCGGTTGGTCACCCACTGTTCAAAGCTCTCTTCCTCGCGATAGGGGAAGAGCTGCCAGCGGATGTAGCTCAGGATGATCAGGATGCTTTCGACTAGGCCTAGGCCCCACAGCGTGTTGAGGAGCTTGAGCGGGTAGTTGAAAAAGCGCCCCTGATAGTAGATGCGAGACAAGCGCGGGCGGCGCAGAAAATCCGGCCCCAGGACCTCATGCCAAAACTGGTTGACCTCGGCAGATTTGGTGAAAAAGCGGTGGCCCCCCATGTCGAAGTGATAGCCTTTGTAGTTCTCGGTGCGCGCAATGCCGCCCACCTTGTCGAGCTTCTCAAGCACGATAGGTTTGGCATCCGCCTGGACCAGCCGGTGCGCGGCGGTTAGCCCTGCCGGGCCGCCGCCGATCACAACCACTTGGCGCTTCTGGGCATCGTTAGCCATAGGTCTGTCCGTCTCCAGAAATCGGCAACCAAAACCGGGCCGTCTGCCGGCGCTGCGCCGGCTGCGAGGTGAAATCAAAGAAAGCCGGCCAGGTGGGCCTGGCCGGCAGCCAATCGATCTGCTATGTTGGAATGCAAATGAGCGAAGAGCCTTGCTGTGAATCGTCGAAGCGAGCGCGCTCGTGAGCAAGCTCCGCCGTTCCTGCGCGCCTCTGGCGTAGGAACAGACCTCTATCGAGTCGTATGTACAGGGGCTTGCTTCCCGGCGCTACGGCTTTCCCGCTACTTCAAACCGTCTGGTTCGGACCGTCTCGTTCGAACTGTCCCGGCGAGCGCACTGAGGGAGATGAAGAGTACACCCGGTCTGCATCGGCGCAGGGCCTTGTCTAGTAGAGCTAGCAGAGGGTGTTGTAGGTAGATTCGAAGCGCCCGCTGGACAGCCGCACCCCAGACAACACGCCCCATTATACATACCTTCGGGCGCTTTGACAAGGGCTTGGCGCGAATCGAAGCTGGCAAAATGCTGTCGAATTCGTAAGCTTTTGGGTCGGCCGTGGGGGCGCGATGCGGCGCGAATAAAACCCGAGACTGGCTATTGAAACGCGTGAAAATCCGTGCTATGGTATAACAGCTTCGAACGGGAACCCCTTTCCACGCTGTTTACGTCCACTTCCCGCTCTATCCATCTATGTGTGCCAATCCCCCTCGATTTTTATGCCGCTTCTGGTAGTCTGTTCACATCGATAGGCGCTCCCATGGCGAATTCTGCTGCAGAGGCAATCGCATCGCTCACCACGCTGCTGGCGGCGCGTATCCCGCCATCCGACCCGCCGCGGCTGGTCTACACCCTGGCGCTGATCCCGCTGCGCGTGCGCCCCACGGGTATCGGCGCGTTTGTCGACGTGAACGACGACCCGATCGGCGACATCACCGGCTGCCAAGTCAGCGCCGACGCCGTCGTCGAGGTCAACGTCCGCCCCAACGAAAATCTCAACCAGGCCGTAGCCCAGTTGACCACCGCCCTGTTGTCGCAAGACCCGGCGGCGCTGCGCGGCGATGGCATCCTGCGCCTTGCCGTCAAAACGGTCACGCCCGTCGTCTCCACCGGCAATCAGATCAGCAACGTCACATTCGACGTGCTCTATGAGTTTCTCGCCATCCCCCAAGACGCGGGCGACATCATTGCCACCATTCCGCTCAATTTGACGGTCGGCTAACCCCGCGCCGTAGAAACGGCCTGTAGGACGTTTACATAGAACGACTGCCTAGACGATCGGGCGCACCTCGGCGCGCTTGTCTCTATGCGTCAAGCTGAGTCCGTTTCTCAAGTCAGAAGCTTTGCGATTCGTTACACAGATACTCGCTATCGGGACATTCGACATAAGCATATTCGACACAGGCATATTCGACACAGG
>JADLFO010000178.1 GCA_020845455.1 Caldilineaceae bacterium | reverse complement strand
TGGGCAGGATTCAGTCGATCGGCGGGCAGGTTGCCGCGGCTGCGCCGAGCGCGAGCGTGTGGCAGATCGACGGGGTCGGCTATTTTGTGACACCTGCGACACAGTTGCTTGACCGCGGCGGCGAGCTGACCGTCGGCGCCCAGGTGGTGGTCAACAGCTTCACGGCCGGCGATAGCAGCCGGGTAGCGACGCGCATCCAAGCCTATCTTGAGGCAGGCCGCGCCTATCTGCCGACGCTGCAAGAGTAGCGGGCTACGTCTGCGGCACTGGGCGCAGCGATAGTGAAAGCCACGGAACTGGGGCCGGAGCGTATCTGCTCCGGCCAACGCCTTCGATGAAGCGGTGGGGTTCGGCGAGGCCTATTGGGGGCGCATCTGGCGCAAACGTCTGTGAGCGCACGCTGCTTTGATTGCGCGCCGCTTTGATTGCGCGCCGCGGGGTTAGCCGGCATTTTGACCACCAGCCGGACTGCAAATAGACCTTTCGGTTGCGTTTTGGTACACTGGCGGCATGGCGCGCAAAAAACTTCAGGGACAAGTAGCGATTATTACCGGCGGCAGCCGCGGCATCGGCGCGGCTGCCGCCGCCTTATTGGCCGAGGCGGGCGCGGCGCTGGTGTTGACGGCGCGCAGCGCAGAGCAGGTAGAGAGCGCCGCCGCGCGGCTGCGCAGCCAAGGCGCGCGTGCCATCGGCGTGGCGGCGGACGTGGCCGACCCCGAACAGGTGGAAGAGGTGGTCGAGTCGGCGCTTGATCAATTCAACCGCGTCGATATCTTGGTTAACAACGCCGGCGTGATTTGGCCGCTGGAGGAGGTGGCGGAAACCGACGCCGACGAGTGGGCCTATACCATCCAGGTCAATCTGTTGGGGCCGTTTTATCTGGCGCGCAATGTGCTGCCGCTGATGCTGGATCAGAAGTACGGGCGCATTCTCAACATCAGCAGCGGTCTGGCGGTCAATCCGATGGTCGGCAGCAGCGCCTATTGCACGTCCAAGGCCGGGTTGGATATGTTCACGCGCGTGCTGGCGCTGGAGGTCGAAGGGAGCGGCGTGACAGCCAATGCCTTCTACCCCGGCATGGTCGATACGGAGATGCAGGTCGATATCCGCAGCGTCGACACCAGCGAGAGCAAGCTGGACCTGAGCCGTTTTCATGAACGCTATGAGCAGGGCGCGCTGATCTCACCGGCGGACACGGCCCGGCAAATCTATTGGTTGGTGGGGCCATGGAGTCGCAGCCGGAACGGTATTATTTTCCGCAGCAATGACCCTGCTTGGCTCCAGCAGGTAGACGCCGATCTGCGCACATAAAAACGAAACTCGTATAGGCAAATCGAGGAGGACCCAAACGCTATGGCCTACGCAAAGACTTTTGAAAAGGTTACCGTGCCCAGCCAGGGCGAGAAGATCACGCTGCAGGACGGCAAGCTGCACGTTCCCGATCACCCGATCATCGCCTATATTGAGGGCGACGGCACGGGGGTGGATATTTGGGCAGCCAGCCGTCCGGTGCTGGACGCGGCGGTCGAGAAGGCCTATGGCGGCAAGCGGCGCATCGCCTGGATGGAAGTCTTTGCGGGCGAGAAGGCCAACGAGGTCTATGGCGAGGTTGTCTGGCTGCCGCAAGAGACGCTGGACGCCATCGACGCGTATATTGTCGCCATCAAAGGGCCGTTGACGACGCCGGTCGGCGGCGGCATCCGCAGCATCAACGTGGCGCTGCGCCAGCAGCTGGACCTGTATGCCTGTGTGCGTCCGGTGCAATACTTTGACGGCGTACCCAGCCCGGTCAAACACCCCGAACTGGTGAACATGGTGATCTTCCGCGAGAACACCGAAGACATCTATGCGGGCATCGAGTGGGAGGCCTACAGCGACGGCGCCAAGAAGGTGATCGACTTCCTGCAAAACGAGATGGGTGTCAACAAGATTCGCTTCCCCAGCAGCAGCGCCATCGGCATCAAGCCGGTCAGCGAAGAAGGGACCCGTCGCCTGGTGCGCGCCGCCATCCAGTATGCGCTCGACAACAACCGCAAGAGCGTGACGCTGGTGCATAAGGGCAACATCATGAAGTTCACCGAAGGCGCGTTTATGCAGTGGGGCTATCGGGTGGCTGCCGAGGAGTTTGGCGCGCAGCCGCTGGACGGCGGCCCGTGGCACAAGCTGCCCAACGGCCTCGTCGTCAAGGATGTGATCGCCGATGCCTTCTTGCAGCAAATTCTGACGCGGCCTGCGGAATATGATGTGATCGCCACACTGAATCTCAACGGCGACTATGTCAGCGATGCGCTGGCGGCGCAGGTGGGCGGTATTGGCATTGCGCCGGGCGCGAATATCAATTATGTGACCGGTCGCGCCGTCTTTGAGGCCACGCACGGCACCGCGCCCAAATACGCGGGCCAGGATAAGGTCAATCCCTCGTCGGTCATCCTCAGCGGCGAGATGATGCTGCGCCACATGGGCTGGAATGAGGCCGCCGACCTGATCGTCAACAGCATGGAAGCGACCATCGGCCAAAAGGTTGTGACCTATGACTTCGCCCGCCTGATGCAGGGCGCGCACGAAGTCAAGTGCAGCGAATTTGGCCGGGCGCTTATTCGCAATATGTAAGACGTTGGGAGGGGCGGTGGGCAGGCCCAAGTGATATGTCTGCCCACTGCCTACCTGCATTGACTGTGGTTCAGACGCCGCTGCCTTTTCCACTATCCGAATCAGCGAACCGCGTGACATCTCGATTGGAAGCCGGCCCTGCGCGGCCGGCCCTGCGCTCCCCTACGATGCTGCCGGCAGACCTGCGCGGCGGTGTCCATCACCAGTTGATGGGTGAGGACACCGTCACGTTTGTGCTGCATGCGCCCTATAAGCCTTATGTGAGCTTGGTCGGCGATTTCAACGGCTGGGACGCGCGCCGCCACAGCATGGTGACCAATGGCTCCGGGACCTGGTGGATCACGCTGCCCCATCCGGGTTCATCGCGCTATGGCTTTTATGTGGCGATCGACGACCAGTCGCATGCTTGGGTGGGCGACCCCTACGCCACGCATTTGCGCTGGGACGCGGATGGCCCGTGGGCCTATCTGCCGGAGCAGGAAGAGCCGTTTGTCTGGAGTGACCAGGGCTGGCAGACGCCGCCGCTGCGCGACCTGGTGATCTATGAGCTGTGCGTGCGCGATTTTGCGGGAGGCTGGCGGCAAGACCGGCATGAGTACGGCGACTTTCGCAGCATGCTCAACCATGTGGATTATCTGGCCGACACCGGCATCAACGCCGTGGAGATCATGCCGATCCAGGCCTTCCCCGGCGATTCAAGCTGGGGCTATAATTCGGTCTTCTATTTTGCCGTCGCCGGGGCCTATGGTACGGCGCGCGAGTTCAAGGCTTTTGTCAACGCCTGTCACCGGCGGCGCATCGCCGTCATCCTCGACGTGGCCTTTAACCATGCCTGGGGTGAGCACCCCTACTATCGCTTTTATCCTGAGATGTTTGGCCCGCGTGGCGAGTGGCTGGCGGACTGGAACCCGTTTTTCCATCATACGCCGCAGGCGATCAATATGTGGGGCGGCGTCGATTGGGACCATTTTGTGCCGGTGACCACGCGCTATTTTCAAGATGTGGTGCGCTATTGGCTGGAGGAGTGCCACGTCGACGGGTTTCGCTTTGACTGGGCGTGCGGCGTCGATTACAACAGCAGCGACCCCATGCAGCCGGGCTTCAACCCGTACAACGGCATCAGCGCCATCACCTGGGCGGCGCGCCAGGCCAAGCCCGACTGCATCTTGATCGGCGAGTATTGGCCGCTGCCGGGAACCCACCCGGATAAGACCGCGGTGAAGATGGTGGCCGAGACGGAGATGGACGCGGCGTGGAACGGCACGTTTCATCATACGGTGGACCAGGCGCTGAACCAGCGTTGGGGCTGGGAAAAACAGGACATCTTTCGCGCCTTGGGCGGTTTTCGCGACGAGGGCTATCCGTCGGCTACAGCGGTGGTCAACTACACGTGCAGCCATGACGAGGTGCGGCCTGAGCATGAGATCAAGTACTACTCGTTCGGCCATATCCGGCGGCCCAAGGGGATGAATCTACAGGAACTGGCGTTGGCCAAGGCGCGCTTGGGGCTGGCCGCGCTTTTCGGCGTGCCGGGCGTGCCGATGGTTTATGCCGGGCAGGAGTATGGCGAAGATGCGCCGCGCACGATCGATTTTTGCCCGCTCAACTGGGACCGGCTCAAACGTTCGATCCATCGCGGCCACTATGATCTGGTCTGCCGGTTGATCTGGGCGCGTCGCACGCTGCCCGCGCTGCGCAGCGACCATATTCTCTTTGAAAAAGACGACTTTGCGCGCGACAAGGTCGTGCGCTTCCGGCGCTGGGATGACAACGGCGCGGCGGTGGCGGTGGCGCTGAACTGGGATGAGGTGCGCAAGCGTGTCCAGGTTCCGGTGGCCTACACGGGGCGCTGGCGCGACCTGATCGCCGACCGCGCCTACGACCTGGAAGCGGGCTATGCGCCGTTCGACCTGGGGCCGTGGCAGCCGGTCTTTCTAGTGCCGGTGAATGGGCGGTAACCGGGCCGCGGCATCGACAGGAACAGGGCGGTTCAGGCGCACTCAATTGGACGGTCGCCGGAGAGTGTATTAAAATACGGCCAGGTCTTCTGTCGATCCAGTGATTCATACTTCCTCGTCAGATCCCATCGATCTCGCTACGGCATCTGCGTGGCGGGGCGGTATCGCGTTTGGTTCAACTGATTGCACCGCACGAAGGAGGTTCAGGGTATGCAAGCAGCGGCACTTTACCGGTCATCCATCGGCAAGAAGGTGGTGATGGCCGTGACTGGGCTGATCTGGATCGGCTATGTCGTGCTCCACATGTACGGCAATCTGAAGGCATTCCAGGGGGCGGAGTATTTTAACCATTATGCGGAAGGTCTGCGTGACATCGGCACGCCGGTCTTTGGCCATCTGCATCTGCTGACGATCGCTCGGCTGATTCTCATTCCGGCCTTGCTGCTTCATATCTGGTCTGCCTATTCGCTCTATCTGGCGGCGCGCGCGGCGCGGCCCGTGCGCTATGACAAGTGGCGTGCGGTGCAGGCGAACTATGCTGCACTCTCGATACGCTGGGGGGGCGTGGCGCTGCTGATCTTCATTCTGTTCCACCTGGCGCAGTTGACCTGGGGGATACGCGGCTTCCATACCGATTTTGTGCGTGGCGATGCCTATCACAATTTGATCGGCGCGTTCCAGTTTTGGCCGGTCACGCTGCTCTATTTGGTCGGGGTGGTGGCGCTTGGGCTGCACCTCTATCATGGAACCTGGAGCATGTTCCGCACCCTGGGCGGCGGCACGGGGGAGTGGGATGGTGCGGCACGCGCCTTGGCCTGGCTGCTGGCGATTGTCGTGCCGGTCGGGTTTGCCGCTGTGCCGCTGGCGGTTCAGTTTGGTTTTCTATCCTAGCTGCGGAGGAAATGGTTTCGATGGCAACTACGGCGATTCCTGCGGTCAAGACCATCCCGGCGTTCTCCGAGGCCACCTTGGACCCCCGGGTGCCGCCCGGCCCGATTGAGGAAAAGTGGGACAAGGCGCGCTTTGAGATGAAGCTGGTGAACCCTGCCAACCGCCGCCGCCACCACATCATCGTGGTGGGGTCGGGGCTGGCGGGCGCATCGGCGGCGGCCTCGCTGGGCGAGATGGGCTATAAGGTCTCTTGTTTTTGTTATCAGGACAGCCCGCGCCGCGCCCACAGCGTGGCGGCGCAGGGCGGGATCAATGCGGCCAAGAACTATCGCAACGACGGCGACAGCATTTACCGGCTCTTCTATGACACGGTGAAGGGCGGCGACTATCGCTCGCGCGAGGCGAATGTCTACCGGCTGGCCCAGGTGAGCAACAACATCATCGACCAGTGCGTGGCCCAGGGCGTGCCCTTTGCGCGCGAGTATGGCGGGATGCTGGACAACCGCTCGTTTGGCGGCGCACAGGTGTCGCGCACCTTTTATGCGCGCGGCCAGACAGGCCAGCAGCTTCTGCTCGGCGCATATCAGGCGCTGGAACGGCAGATTCACGCCGGCCAGGTGGCGATGAACACCCGAGACGAGATGCTCGACCTGGTGGTGGTCGATGGCCGGGCGCGCGGCATCATCACACGCAACATGCGCACGGGCGCAATCGAGACGCATGTGGCCGATGCCGTTGTGCTCTGCACCGGCGGCTACAGCAACGTCTACTATCTCTCGACCAACGCCAAGGGCTGTAACGCCACGGCGATCTGGCGGGCGTATAAGCGCGGCGCTTTCTTTGCCAACCCTTGCTTCACGCAGATTCACCCCACCTGTATTCCCCAGGCGGGCGAATATCAGTCAAAGCTGACGCTGATGAGTGAATCGCTGCGCAACGATGGGCGCATCTGGGTGCCGCGCAAGGCGGGCGACATGCGCCCGCCCAACGACATCCCCAAAGAGGAACGCTGGTATTATCTGGAGGAACGCTATCCGAGCTTTGGCAACTTGGTGCCGCGCGACATTGCGTCGCGCGCGGCCAAGGGTGTGGTGGATGCGGGCCATGGCGTAGGCGAGCGGCGCAACGGCGTTTATCTCGATTTCGCCGACGCCATCAGCCGGCTGGGCGAGAAGGTGATCAGCGACCGCTATGGCAACCTGTTTGATATGTACGAGAATATCACCGGGGAGAACCCGTATAAGGCGCCGATGCGCATCTACCCCGCGCTGCACTACACCATGGGCGGGCTGTGGGTCGATTATCATCTGATGAGCACGATCCCTGGGCTGTTTGTGCTGGGCGAGGCCAATTTCTCGGACCACGGGGCAAACCGGCTGGGCGCCAGCGCGCTGATGCAGGGGTTGGCGGACGGGTACTTTGTCATTCCCTACACGCTGGGCGACTATCTGGCGACCACCAAGCTGAACCCGGTGGATGAAACCAATGCGGCCTTCCGCGGCACCGGGAATGATGTGCAGCAGCGTGTGAAGCGGTTGATGAGCGCCAACGGCGAACGCTCACCCGACTCGTTTCATCGCGAGTTGGGCCACATCATGTGGAACTACTGTGGCATGGAGCGTACTGCCGAAGGGCTGAAGACGGCGCTGGAGAAGATCCCGGCGCTGCGCGCCGAGTTCTGGGAGAACCTGCGGATTCTGGGCAGTGACCAGGAACTGAACCAAACCTTGGAGTTGGCGGGCCGGGTGGCCGACTTCCTGGAACTGGCCGAGTTGCTCGTCATTGACGCCCTGCATCGCGAGGAATCGTGCGGGGGGCACTTCCGGGCCGAGCATCAGACGCCCGACGGTGAGGCGCAGCGCGACGATGAGCATTTCGCCTATGTGGCGGCCTGGCAGTATACCGGCAGCGAGAGCGCACCTCTCCTGAACAAGGAGCCGTTGACCTTCGAGTATGTCCCGCTGTCGCAACGCAGCTATAAATAACGACGATTCGGGAGAGCGAATTCGACTATGAAATTCAAGCTACGCGTTTGGCGACAACCGAACGCCGAGGCCTCAGGCCAGTTTGTAGACTATGAGCTTGACGGCGTCAGTGCGGACGAGTCCTTTTTGGAGATGCTGGACCTGCTCAACGAGCGGCTGCTCCAGCGCGGCGAGGAGCCGGTCGCCTTCGACCACGACTGTCGCGAAGGGATTTGCGGCGCATGTGGCGTGATGATCAACGGGATCGCACATGGGCCAAAGGCCGCGATCACGACGTGTCAACTGCATATGCGTACCTTCAAGGACGGCGATACGCTGGAGGTCGAACCGTGGCGCGCCGCGGCCTTCCCTGTGATGAAGGACCTGATCGTCGACCGCAGCGCGCTCGACCGCATCATTCAGGCGGGGGGCTATATTTCGGTCTCGACGGGCAGCGCGCCGGACGCAAACGCCACCCCTGTACCCAAAAAGGTAGCGGACACGGCTATGGATGCGGCGTCGTGCATCGGCTGTGGGGCGTGTGTAGCTGCCTGTCCCAATTCGTCGGCCATGCTCTTTACGGCGGCGAAAGCGGAGCATCTCAACTCGCTGCCTCAAGGCCAGGCCGAACGCTATGACCGGGCGGTGTTGATGATCAACGCGCAGGATGAGGAAGGGTTTGGCGGCTGCACCAACATCCGCGAATGTGAGGCCGTTTGTCCCAAGAGCATTTCGATTGATTTTATCGCCAAGCTGAACCATGACGTATTGAAGGGCAGTTTGATCGGGGCCGGCCAGCGCTGACAAGCGTCGACCAGGCCCATTCGCCTGTCTCTGTCTGCGCCTGAGTTGGTTTGGGCCATTGGGAGTTCCCGCTATCGGGCGGGGGCTCCCTTTTTTTGCCCGGTGGATCGGGCTATTCGCCACGAGCACGGTTTTGCTATGTCTGTCCCCACACCGCCTGTCTCGCCTGCATCTGTGCCGGCCTCGCCCGCCCCTAGCGCGGCGATCTCTATCCCCGCGCCGCCGACACAGGACGAGCCGGCGGCCTCGGTCGCGCCGGTGCAGCGTCACTCGCCCTCCTGGTTCTATACCTTTCTGCCCAACCGGATCGGCGTGGGGGCGACGATCAGCCTGACCGCCATCTATTTGACCGAAGTCCTGGAGGGCACGCTCGCCCAGGTGGGGGTGGTGACGTCGTTGACCAGCGCGGCCACGGTGCCGGCGGCGGCGTTTTGGGGTTGGCTGAGCGACCGAGTGGGGACGCGTAAGCTCTATCTGATCTTGGGGTTTATCGGGTTTGGGCTGCCTACGCTCCTGATGGGGCTGAGCCAGTCGGTGTTCCAGTTTTTGTTGTTGTCGGTGCTGGTTGGGGCGCTGAGCGTGGCCGGGACGCCGGTGAGCAGCACGCTGATCATGGATACCACGCCCAAGCAGGAGTGGGACGAGGCCTTTGGGCGTTTCAACCAGATCAGCGGGTGGGGGATGGTGGCGGGGCGTCTGGTCGGGCTGGGCTGCATCGTCTATGGTACGGCGGCTTTGGGCAACGAGTCTGCCCAGCGCGCCGTCTGGGTCTTGGGCGGCGTGCTGAGCATGCTCAGTGTGGGCTGGGCGTGGTGGAAGGCGCCGGCGCTGGGGCTGCCAAAGCCGCGCCCGCCGCGCCTGCCGGTGGAGGAAGCCGGGCGTCACACCGGTTTTTCAATCGTCGAACGGGTGCGCTTTCTACCCCAATCGCTCTACTATCTGCCGCGCTGGAACCCGATTGCGAGTTTGCGCGCCCTGTCGCAGCGGCTGCGCCGTGCCCCTCGGCGCGGCTGGGCGCTGGTGCGCGAGCCGCTGGTAGCCTATCTGTGGGCCAGCTTCTTCCAGTTTTCCATGTCCACCATGGCCTATACGCCGTTTGCCGTGTGGCAGCGCCAGGAACTGGGCAACTCCACCGGCGATGTCTTTTTGGTGGGGCTGATGAACAGCGTGGCGGCGGCGCTGCTCTATCGCACCGTGGGCGGCTGGACGCGCAGACACGGCAGCCTGCGCGTCCAGATGGTCACAGTGGCGCTGCGGGTCGGGGTCTTTGGCGGGTTTGCCCTCATGTCCTGGCTGGGGATGCAGGGGCCGGCGACGCTGGCGCTGCTGATGCTGCTCCAACTCGTGAGCGGGCTGAGTTGGGCAGGGATTGCAGTGGCGGGTAACTCGACGGTGGCGCATCTGGCGCCGCCGGGCAGCGAGGGCGCGGCGATGGGCGCATTCACGTCCACGTCGAGCATCGGTGCGATTGCGGGCGCGTTCGTCAGCGGCTATATGGTGGAGTGGCTGGGCTATGGCGTGGTCTTTGGGCTGGGCGCAGCCGGGACCGGGCTGGCCGTGCTGGTGCTGTGGATGGTGCGGCGCAACGTGGCCGACCCGGAAGCGCATCACCTGTAGGGCGACGGTGTGCCGCATCGCTATTTCTCTCTAGTCAGGTGTTGTATAATAGTGCAAACTTCCGCCGGTAGGGCTACTCAAGGGTGTACGATTCGCCGAAGCGCAATGGCCGGTATCTATCTGGGCACATCCTCCTGGTCGTTTGACGCCTGGCGCGGGGTTTTCTACCCGGAGGGCTTGGCAAAGGACGACTATCTCGCCGGCTATGCACGGCGTTTTCGCTCGGTGGAGGTCAACACCAGCTTCTACGGTTTGCCTGCGCCGAGTACGCTGCTGCGCTGGGTGGAAGCGGTTCCGGTGGGGTTTACCTTTGCGCTCAAGTTTCCGCGCCAGATCAGCCACGAAAAACGGCTGGCGCAGAGTGACGCCGAGACGTTGGCCTTTTTGGATGTGCTGGCCGCGCTCGGCCCGGCGGCAGGCCCGGCGCTGCTCCAACTGCCCCCAGATTTTACGCGGCAGCGCTATGGCCGAGTGCTGGCGGGCTATCTAGATTGGCTGGCGCCCTTGGCGGCCCGGTTCCGTGTGGCGGTGGAGGTGCGCGCCGCCGACTTGATGAGCGCGAGCTTTGCGGCCTTTCTGGCCGAACGCGGCTTTGCCCTGGCCTTGGTCGACCGGGTGGGCACGCCTGACCTGTATGAGATATGGGGCGCGGCGCGCGGCGTGGTCGGCTTTGTCTTTGTCCGCTGGATCGGGGATGACCGCAACGGCCCAAAGGGGGATCGCGAGATCACGGGCGCGCGCGATGCGGATTTGGAGCGTTGGGCCGTGCGGCTGCGGGCGCTGCAGGCGCAGGGCTGTGATGTGTTTGGCTATATGCACAACCCGTATGAGGGCCATGCCCCGGCCAGCGTGGCACGGCTGGAAGCGCGGCTGGCCGCGCAAGGGGTGGAACTGCCTGTCTGGCCGCCCAGCCCGGCGGACGGGCAGGAGGACGCAGGCGCACAACTGCGGCTGTTTTAGACGGACGGGTGAGGCTGGAGAGCGGAGAAGCGAGCGATGGATCGTACAACACCGGTTGCCCACAGCGAAGAGATCGAGCTCTATATTCGCACCTACTATTCGCTGCTGCGCAGCAGCGGACCGGTGCGCGTGCGCAGCCTGGAGGAAACCCACGCCGCCATGAAGTCCAGCCTGCATCAGCAGGCGGATAGCCCGGAGATCGACGTCTCGGCGCTGGTCTACTGCGCGCTGCGGCTGCCGGAGTGTATCGCCGAGACCAAACTGATGGTCATGGGGCAGATGGAAGCTGTCTTCCGGCGCAGCGGCTATGATGTGGAACAATGGCAGACGGTGCGCGCCAAGGCGCGGCGACGCAAGTTCTATTTTGACCCCGACCAGGGTATCTTGGCGGCGTTTGTCGCCAGCGTCAGCGATATCGATGACCTGATCCCCTGCGTTACCACGCTGCAGATCGAGTGGAACAAGATCCACCAGAAGCTGGGCGCAAATGAATTGGGACGGCGGCTGCAGACCGCGGCCAACGGCGACGGCTATTTGCCGATGGATGTGCTGGAGGAAGTGCGCGATGCGCTGGGGTTGAGTTCGGCGGACTTCGCCCGTTTGGGCCAGATTTGGCCGGGAAGTCTGTTGAGCCGCAATTTGCAGCGTGCGGCGCGTTCCGGGCTGGACCTGCGCATCCTGGTCCTGGGCAGCGGGTTAAGCGATTATCGGCGCAGTGTGCAACTGTGGTGGCGGCAGATTGAGGAGGAGGCTGCCGCACTGCATCTGAACGAGCGGCCCATCTATTTTATCAGCAGCAATGTACACAGCCTGATCAATTTGGTGTCGGGCCATGCCTGGGAGCTTCAGGAAGACCTGCTGGAGTTTGTGCGGCGCGAGAACCCGGAGAACCTGCTGGCCGAATATGAAAAGCTGGCCGAGGATGATGTCGGCAGCCTGGCCAATTTCCTCTATTATGTGGCGCGCATTTACGGCGGCAACGCCAACCGGATCGAGCAGCGCGCCGAGAGCATCGCCGAGCGCGAGAAACGGGTGGGGCTGGTGCGTGTGAGCGACCCGCACTATCTAGATGTCGAGGCGCAGTTGGTGGAGATCAATTCGCTGCAGCGCCAATGGCTAGACCCACGGCTGCGTATCTTCGACGACGAGGAATGGGGGCTGCTCCAGCAGAGCGATGCGCTGCTCTTTAACATCGACTACCCGTTGGGGATGGCGGCCTATCATATTTTCAGCCAGGTTTCGACGGCGCTAGACCGCATCTTGGGGGTCTACATTTTGGGCAAAGCCGCCACGCTCAACGGTCGCGTGGGCGATGTGATGCTCCCCAATGTGGTCTACGACGAGCATTCGCGCAACTCGTATCTCTTCCGCAACTGCTTCACGGCGCAGGATGTTGCGCCCTTCTTGGTCTATGGCACGGTCTTTGACAATCAGAAGGCCGTCACCGTGCGCGGCACGATCTTGCAGAACCGCAACTTTATGCATGTCTTTTATGAAGAGGGCTACACCGATATTGAGATGGAGGCGGGGCCGTATCTGAGCGGCATCTATGAGGATATCTATCCCAAGCGCCATCCGGACAATGAGATCGTCAACCTGTTTATCAATGCGCCCTATGACATCGGCCTGATCCATTACGCCAGCGACACGCCGATCAGCCGGCGGCAGACGCTGTTGAGCAAGAGCCTGAGCTATTTCGGGGTCGATGCCACCTATGCGGCGTCCATCGCCGTGCTGCGCCGGGTGTTGAAGCAAGAGGCGGTACGGCAGCGCAAGTTGCAGCGGCGCGAGGAGCGGCAGAATATGCCGCTGGTGTTTGACGCCGATGGGGTATAGGCGCTCTGGGGTGTATGCATAATGCGTGAATGATGCGTGAATGATGCGTGATGTGGTCAGCTTCGCCGCCGCGCTCCAGCGTGACGGCGTATTGCCGGAACAATTGGCGCTGTCGATCGCGTGCATCGGCGATCCTGCGCTGGACGAGGGACAATGCGTGGCGCAGTTGGACGCGCTGGCGCAGGCGCTTGCGCCCCACCTGGTCGACGTGCCGGCGGGGGAGGCGCGGGCGCGTGCCTTCCTGGAGGGCGTGAGGCGGAGGCTGGGGTTCGACGGCAATCATGAACGCTATTATGAGGCGGGCAACAGCTTTCTCAACGTGGTGCTGGAGCGGCGCAGGGGGCTGCCGATCTTGCTCTGTGTGGTGTTGATGGCGCTGGGCCGGCGGCTGCAGCTCCAGATCGACGGCATGGGCTTTCCCGGCCATTTTATGGGCCGCTATCAAGATGAGGCGGGAACTTGGTTCTTGGACCCGTTTTACGGCGAGGTAGTTGCGCCGGACGCGCTGAGCGGCTATTTGGGGCGCATCTTCAACCGGCCTGTGCGTTTGGGCGGCAACGCGTTCACGCCGGTGACGCCGGTGGCCTTGGCGCAGCGTATCCTCAATAACCTGCGCAATCTCTATCTGGAGGCCGGCGACTATGGGCCGGCAGGGGCTGTGTTAGACTATATGCTGGCGATCACACCGGGCAGCACCTATTTGTGGCGCGAGCGCGGGGTGCTCGGTTTTCGTACAGGGGAATGGCAGGCGGCGCGGCGTGCGCTGCGCCGCTATTTTTTTCTGACGGGGCGCACGCAACTGCTCCTGCCCGAAGAGGCAGGCGGCGGGGTCGTCTCGGTCATGGCCTCGGAAGAACAATTGGTGCAGATGCTGCATGAGATCGATGAGACGCTCAACCGTTTGAACTGACGCCGCGCGCGTCCTATGGCAGAAACTGGTCAATGATAAAGCGTGTGACGCGATACAGATTGTGGATATGGCGAGTCCTCTGGGTGCTGGTGCGTTTGGTACAGCCCTTGGTCTGCCGTGTGCGGATTGAAGGGACGGCGCATGTGCCTGCGGAGGGAGGGGGCGTGGTGGCGTGTAACCACACGCTGGGCGTAGACTGGATCCTGTTGGGCTATGCCAGCCCACGCGAGTTGTATTACATGGCCAAGGCCGAGGCGTTTCAGATCAGCCGCTTCACCACTTGGATGATGCGGGCCGGCGGCGTCTTCCCTGTACATCGCGGCAAGAACGACCTGATTGCACTGGCGAATGCCATTGACCTGGCGCGCGCCGGCAAGCTGATCGGGATGTTCCCTGAAGGGACGCGCAGCCGCGACGGGGCGCTGCGTCGCGCCAAAACGGGTGCGGCGCGGATCGCAATGGAGGCAGATGTGCCGGTGATCCCGGCGGCGGTGATCAACGGGCCGGCCCTGCTGACCTCGTGGAAGCGGCTGCGCCGCCCGCTGATCACGGTGCGATTTGGACCGCCGCTGCAGCGGAGTTTGCGGGCAGGAGAAGACGCGAGCCACGCCGCGCGCGAGTTCACCAGCGCCATCATGGTGGGCATTGCCGGCCTGCTGCCGCCGGAACTGCGCGGGGAATATGGGCACACCCAGGCTGCGCCGGCGGAAAACGCCTAGACCGTAAGCGCGGGCGCGCTGGGCGACTAACGCCGAGAGGCCATGAAAGAGGAAACCGGCGAGCGGAAGGCGCATGCGCCTTCCGCTCGCCGCCGATAGGGGCAGTGTCTAGAGGCTGGCCATGATCTGCGCCAGCGACTCGCGGCTGGGGCGCAGCTTCTCGGCGGGCAGCATCGAGAAGGGGGTATCCGTCATGTGCAGCATTTCGATCAGGTCCGGCTGCTCTTCGTTGATGTAGAAGAGGCCGGTGAGCAGCTTCTGATCGTGGCGGGCGTTTTCGAGGACGCGATAGGCCGCGTGCTTGTCCGTCGGGTCATAGCTCTCTTCCAGCTTCTTGAGCACGATCCAGGACCCGTCGTGCATCTGCACCTCGACCTCGTCGTCATACTCGTCGATCTCGATCTCCTCGTAGCTGGGTACATAGTTCAGCTCTTGCAGTGAGATCTGGTGTTCTTTGCCCCAGGTATAGCTCTTGGTCGAGGTCTCGTGGTTGTTAAAGGTGACGCAGGGGCTGATGATGTCCAACACGGCGATGCCGCGGTGGCTCAGGGCGGCCTTAAGCAGCGTCTCCACCTGTTTGGCGTCGCCGGCGAAGCTGCGCGCTATAAAGGTGGCGTTGGCGGCCAGCGCCTCCAGGCAGACGTCGAGCGGCGGCAGTTCATTGACGCCGGCGTATTTGAGCTGTTGGCCTTGGTCGGCGGTGGCGCTGAACTGGCCCTTGGTCAGCCCATAGACGCCGTTGTTCTCCACGATGTAGACCAGAGGCACGTTGCGGCGCATGGCGTGTTTGAACTGGCCGACGCCGATCGACATCGAGTCGCCATCACCGCTGACGGCGATGGCCTTGAGGTTGTGGTTGGCGACTATGGCCCCAGTCGCCACCGAGGGCATGCGCCCATGGACGGCGTTGAAGCCGTGACTATAGCCCAGGAAGTAAGCCGGCGTCTTGCTGCTGCAGCCGATGCCGCTGAACTTGACGACTTGGGTCTGCTCTAAGCCCAGTTCCCAGACAGCATTGACGATGCGCTGGCTGATGCTGTCGTGGCCGCAGCCCTTGCAGAGCGTAGAGGGCTTGCCGCGGTAGTCGGTCTTTTCCAGCCCAAGCGCGTTGGTCTTGGGGGCGCGGGGGGCCGGAGCAGGCTTCTTGATAGTATCCATCTTAGGTCCCTTCTTCTATCGAACCGCCGAGCGGGCGGAGTGGGTCGAATGGTGCGGCGGGCGCGTTAGCGCAGGTCGCTCAGGATGGTCTCGGTGATCCAGCGGGCCGACAGCGGCAGGCCGTTGCACTTGGCCGCCGAGACCATCTTGGGCGCCGAGGACGGCTGGGCGTTGACGAGAATCTTGAACAACTGGCCGTCGAAGTTGTTCTCGACGACGAAGATACGCTCGTACTTGTTCATGAAGTCGAAGACATTGTGAGACAGCGGCAGGGCACGCAGCCGCAGGTAGCTGGTCTCAACGCCTTCGGCGCGCAGCCGGTCGCGCGCCTCGACCACGGCAGGATGGTTGCTGCCAATGGTGATGATGCCGGCCGTCGCGCCCTCGCGCTCGTCGAGGATAGGCCCAGGCACATAGTCGCGTGCCGTATCGAATTTGCGCGTCAGGCGCGCCAGGTTGTTTTCCCAGTCGTCGGGGCGTTCGCTGTAGCCGGCATATTCGTTATGGCCGCTGCCGCGCGTGAAGTAGGAGGCGAAGCGGCTGCGTGTGCCGGGGATCGTGCGGTAGACGACGCCGTCGCCGTCGACATCCTTGTAGCGGCCCCAGCTCGCGCCGACTTTTTCCAGGTCGGCTTCGCTGAGGACTTTGCCGCGGTCCATCGGTTTTGCCGGATAGTTGAACTGGTCGGAGATCCAGTAGTTCATGCCCAGGTCAAGGTCGCTGAGGACAAAGACCGGCGTCTGGAAGCGTTCGGCCAGGTCAAAAGCCGTGCCGGCAAAGTCGAAACATTCGTCGGGGCCGGCCGGGAAGAGCAGGATGTGCCGGGTGTCGCCGTGGCTCAGATAATAGGTGCTGAGGATGTCGCCCTGGCTAGTGCGCGTGGGCAGGCCGGTGCTCGGCCCCATGCGCTGGATGTCCCAGATGACGGCGGGGATCTCGGCGTAGTAGGCCAGGCCGACGAACTCCGACATAAGGCTGATGCCGGGGCCGCTGGTGGCAGTCATGGCGCGCGCGCCGGCCCAGCTTGCGCCGATTACCATGCCGATGGCGGCCAGTTCGTCTTCGGCCTGGAGCACGGCATAGGTTGCTTTGCCCGTCTCAGGGTCCATGCGCAGCTTGGGCGCGTAGGTGTTGATCGCGTCCGCTACCGAAGAGGAGGGGGTGATCGGGTACCAGGCGACTAGGTTGACGCCGTTATAGAGCGCGCCCAGGGCGGCGGCGGTGTTGCCGTCGACCAGCACCTTGCCCTCGTTGAAGCCGGTCATGCGTTCGACGCGGAAGGGCTGGGCGTTGACCACGTTCTGGCCGGCCCAGTTGTAGCCGCGCATGACCATGTCGTAGTTGAGTTCGATGGGTTTGCGCTTGCCGCCAAAGTTCCATTCGAGCGCGGCGTGAATTTCGCCCAACTCTATGTTGAGCAGATAGGCCAGAAAGCCGACATAGACCATGTTGGCAATGTAGTCTTTGAGGTTGAAGGGCAGATTGGCCTCTTTGACCAGATCCTTGACCGGCATCGGGAAATAGGTGACGTCCTTGCGCCGCGCGGCGACCGGCAGCGAATCGTCGTAGAGGATGATGCCGCCGGGCAAAACTTTTTGCATGTCGTCGGCCACGGTCGCCGGGTTCATGCAGACCACGATCTCGACGCCATCGCGCCGCGCCAGGTAGCCGTCGCGGCTGAGGCGCACATTGTACCAGGTGGGCAGCCCCTGGATGTTGCTGGGGAAGAAGTTCTTTCCGGTGACCGGAATCCCCATTTTGAAGAGCGAGCGGATCAAGACCATGTTGCTGGTCTGGCTGCCCGAGCCGTTGACCGTCGCCACGTCGATGTTGAAGTCGTTGACGCGCTGCTGCTGCTCTTCAGATTCAGACGGCGCTGTCTGCAATACCACACTCATGACTTTCCTCCGTTGGTGAAGCAGAAATCGATGGTTCCTCGCACAAAGAATTGTCTCGCACAAAGAATGACTTCAGTGCTGCCAATATTGCCCGGTGTTGATCTAGGCGACGACAGTCAGCTCCGACTGGCGCGATTCGATCGAGATGCCCCGGTGGCTCAGAAGCTGCATGTGTTCCACGAGCAACTGTTTGCCCAGGACGATATCGCCCGCTTCGATGGCAGCCACGATGCGGGCGTGATAATCCCAAACTTGTTGTAGGTAATGGATATCGGCGTAGGTGTTCAGTTCGACGGCCTCGTAGGCGTCCCAGTAGGCTTCCAGCAGTCCGACCACAAAAGGGTTGTTCAGCCGCCGGAAAATCGTCAGGTGTAACTCGCGGTGTTCCGGCGAAGGGATCTGGATGCGCTGCTGGCTCAACTTGGCCTGGGCGCCGGCGACGAGACTGCGCAACTGGGCGTGGTCTTCGGGCGTGAGCAAGGCGACGGCCTCATCCCAGTAGGCGGTTTCGAGATGGACGCGCAGCGCGCTGAAATCGTCGAAGTAGCTGCGGTCCAGCATCAAGGCGGTGAGCAGGCTGAGCCGCACCGCCGGCAGGAAGCTGTATGCCGTGCGCGTGATGCCGCGGCGCGGGCTGGCTTCGACCAAACCCAGCGTGCGCGCTACCTCAAGCTGCTCGCGCAGTTTGCCCACGCTGATGCCGATCTGGGCGCTGAGGTCGGCGAGCGAGGGCAGCCGATCACCGGGTTCAAATCCCTGTTCCACGACGTAGCACAGGAATTCGGAGTCAAGCGCAGCAGACGACATAGGTGGTTATTCCATGGTATAATGCAATTAATCCAATTAATATTATTATACCACGGAAATGCTGAACCGTCAACTTTGCGCTCAAGCAAACCGCTGCCGGTTTTTAGACGGCCTGCGGCCAGGGCGCGATCACGGTTAGGAAGGTCAACGGCTCCACCGCCTGGTTTTCAACGCCATGGGCGATCCCCGCCGGGGCCAGGATCAGGTCGCCCGGGCCGCATTCACGGTCGGCGTCGCCGACCGTGAAGCGGCCACGCCCAGCCAGCACGAAATAGAACTTGTCCTGGTCAAGGTGGTCGTGCAGCGACTGGCGCTGGCCGGTCGCCAGGGTGTTGAGACCGGCCAGCAGCCGCTCGCTGGCGAAAAAGGTATGTTTGTGGGGTTTGTCGGCGCGCGTCTGCGCGTGGTCCAGGGCATGGATAAAGTAGCCGTGACTCATGTAGGCCTCCCGCCGCCTGCTTGTGCTTGTTGTTCCAGATAGGCCAGCGCCGCGCCGGCCAGCAGCGCCACGCCGGTGGGCAGCATGCGTTCGTCGAAGTCGAAGGTGGGGCTGTGATGTGGGCCGGCCGTGCCGTCGCCGGGGTCGGCGCCGACCAGGATAAAACAGCCGGGTGCGCGGTTGAGAAATTCCGACATATCTTCGCCCACCATCATCGGCGTGATCTGCGTCACCTGCTGCGGCTCGACGAGCGCCGTGGCGACCGGCCGCATCAACTGCGCGCCTGCCTCGGAGTTGACCGTAGCCGGGATACAGGTCGAGAAGTTCAGCCGGCAGGTCGCGCCAAAGGCTTGGCAAATCCCATCTGCGATCTCCTGCATGCGCTGTTTTAGCCGGTTTTCGACGGCGGCGTCAAAGGTGCGGATCGTGCCGGAGAGGCGGGCATAGCCGGAGATCACGTTGGCAGCATCGCCGCTGTGGAAGGTACCCACGCTGAGCACCGCAGTTTGGGTAGGGTCCAGGTTGCGGGCGACGATACTCTGCCAGGCGACGACAATTTGGCCGGCGATCAGCGTGGCGTCTACGGTCTCCTGCGGGACGGCGCCATGGCCGCCCTGCCCGTGGACTTCCAGATCGAACAGGCCGGCGTTGGCCCACAGCGGGCCGGCCTGGACGACCACTTGGTTGAGCGGCAACCGGCTCCACAGATGCAGACCAAAGGCGGCGCTGGGGCGCGGGTTGTCGAGCACGCCGTCGTCGATCATGGCCTTGGCCCCACCCAACCCTTCTTCGGCGGGTTGAAAGACGAGCTTGACGCGCCCGGCCAGATCGCCCCGATGCTGCGCCAGCAGGCGCGCTACTCCCATGCCGATCGCCGTGTGCCCGTCGTGTCCGCAGGCGTGCATAACCCCGTCGGTCTGGGAGCGAAAGCCGTGCGTAGTCTGTTCTTGGATGGGCAGCGCGTCCATGTCGAAGCGCAGCAGGACGGTGGGGGCGTCGGCAGGGAGCCGCTCGCCTTCGACCACGGCCACGACGCCGGTGCGGCCTACACCGCTGCTCACCTCCAGCCCCAGGCCGCGCAGGTGATCGGCGACAATGCCCGCCGTGCGGACTTCGCGGAAACCCAACTCCGGGTGCATGTGAAAATCGCGCCGCCAGGCGGCCAGGTCGGGCATCAGGGCTTGGGCTTCTTGGCGCAGGGTCGGCAGATAGTCCATGGTTAGGCTCATTGGATGGTCAAGAAATCGGTTTGGAATGTGGCAGGCTCTGCCGCTCAACTCTCCTCGAGCGACACGTCGAGCAGTTCGTTGGCGGCGCGCACCTGTTCATAGTCGCGGCGGGCACGCAGCAGCGTATCGCCCAGCAGCTCGATCCGCTCGCGCAGGTCGGCCGGGCTGGTGCTGGCTTCCCAGGCGGCGCGCAGCATGTCTTCGAACGATTTGGCCCCTTCGATGTTGCCCAGGATCAGGTCGAGTTCGCCGATCACCAGTTCAAACATGCGAATCTTGCGCGCCAACAGGTCGATGATATGGGCTTCCACCGTTTCGTTACAACTGAGGTTAAAGATCGTTACGTCCTGAACCTGGCCCAGCCGGTGCAGCCGGCCAATGCGCTGTTCGACGCGCATCGGGTTCCAGGGCAGGTCGTAGTTGATCAGCTGGTGGCAGAACTGAAGGTTGCGCCCCTCGGCCCCGCTTTCGGTGCTGACCATGACGCGCACGCCGGGGTCGCCGTTGGTGTCATCGTGATCGCCGCGGAAGGCGGCCACGGCAGCCTCCTTCTGGCGGATGTCCAGCCCGCCGTGAAAGCCGGCGGCGCTGATGCCCCAGGCGCGCAACTGGCGCACGATGGTCTCCAGCGTCTGGCGGTATTCGGTGAAGACCAAGAACTTGCCGGGGAACTTGTTCAGGATATCGCGCACGGCGCGCAGCTTGCGCCCCACCGGGATCGACTCGGCCAGCTCCAGGAAGCGCTGCAATTCGGCGCGCGCCTCATCGCCATAGCCGCGGTCGGCCACCATCTTACGCAGGGTGGCGGCGACGGCCTGCGGGCTGCTGCTCAGTTCCTTCTGCAAGGTGAGCAAGGTCAGGCGCAGGTGCTTGTCGCTGGACGGGTCATGGAAGCGGCGGCGGATGTAGTCGGTGGCGTCGGCGTAAAGCTGCCATTCGGCTTCGCTTAACGTCAGGTGATAGATGGCGGCGCGGCGTTTGGGAAAGGCGATATCGACCTTGCTGCGCCGGTTGCGGATCATCACGTCGTTGAGCAGGCGGCGCAGCGAGGGCGCGTTCTTGGGCTGCCGTGCGTCGGCGTTTTCGACAAAGTGGCTGCGGAAGGCGCGTACGGTGCCCAACTGGCCGGGCGTCAAAATCGTGATCAGGCTGTAAAGCTCCATCAGGTCGTTTTGCACCGGCGTGGCTGTGAGCATCAGCACATAGCGTTTGCGTATCTGGTTGACAAACTTCCAGGCCAGGGTGCTGCGGTTTTTGAGCTTGTGCGCCTCGTCCACGATCAACAGATCGTACTCGCGCGCCAGGATGGCGTCGCTGTGCTGTTTGAGTTTGGCGCGGTCGAGGCTGGTGAGCCAACGCCCGTGGGGTGCATCCTGGACTTCGCGCCATTGGCCGGGCCGCTCCACGACGGTGAATTCTTCGTGGAACTTGGTGGCAAGCTCCTCGCGCCACTGCTCGGTGAGCGAGGCGGGCGTGAGCACCAGCACCGTCTGCACTAGCCCGCGTTGGATCAACTCCTTCATGATGATGCCGGCTTCGATGGTCTTGCCCAGCCCTACCTCGTCGGCCAGCAGGGCGCGCCCGCGCATCTGGTGTAGGGCGCTGCGCGCGGTCTCGATCTGGTGCGTGTAGTGGTCTACGTCCAGTTCGTCGAGGCAAATGAGTTGGTCGAAGCCACGGCTGAGGCGCAGCGCCTCGGCGGCAGTGCGCAGGCGGTAGATGCCCAGCGGTTCAGGCGGGCGGATGCGCCCATGGGTGCGGAAAAAGCTTTCGAGGTTTTGCTCGGTTTCGATCAGCCGGGGAGGCAGCGCAACGCCCAGCGTGGCGATGCGCTGGGTCATGTCGCGGTCGACGTTGTAGCGATAGCCGCAGCGGAAACAGACGGTAGCGACTTCGTCGTCCAGCCAGCCGCAGTCTGGGCAGCGTTTGCCCATGACCGTGGCCGGGCCTTTCTGCTTGCGGACTTTAGGCCGGGCGTCATTGTCCGGGATTTCAAGCCACTCAAAGCGTTCTTGCATGTTCGTCATCGAACGGTCCTGGTCACGGTACAGATTGTAGCCTAAGCGTATAATGTATAGCTTGGCGATAGTGTCATGCGTCGTCATGTGCAGTTGGAAAACCGCACCTACGTTACCTGGTGGACAGGTAAATGTCAAGGCTTTGTGGTGCGATTTGAGGTCGGAGTATCCCAGACCCCCTCCCGTAGCGGCAGCACAAAGTAGACCCCACGCCGGTCATCCCCGCGTATAATCGGATGCACACCAAACCCCATCGCCAGCTTGAGTTGATGATTGGCGATGTTGTCCCCGCTGCTGTGCGAGCGCACTTGATAGCAGTTGAGTTGCGCCGCCCGCCGCACGCAGGCTTCCTGCAGGGCGCGGCCAATCCCTTGCCGCCGATAGACTGGCAGCACGCCAAACGCCAGGATTTTCGCCTCCAGCAGCGCAACCCCGTCCAGACTAACCGGCCCACACTCCGCGTCCGGGCCGATTGTCTGCGTCACAAAGCGCAGAAAACCGGTGATGGCGTTGCCCCTAATCGCCACTAAGAAGTGACTGCTGCGATGCCAGTCATAGCGATCAGTCAGCCACCGTGTCTGTTGTAGTTCGGCCACCACAGTCAGCAATTCATCCCAGCGCGGATGCGTTGGCCCCCACTCTTCAATCACAAGATCGGCCATCACCGGATCCTCCCCTATCGTCTTTGCACTGTCTAGGCCACGCTCGATGCGGTGCGGGCGCGCTGGCGCGCCCAGCCGCGCAGCGCATCGATCTCTTCCTGCATCATCTGGCTGAGCGGGACGGTCTCTTGCAGCACGTCCAACAGGTCGGCCATCTCGAGCGGGCGGTTTTTGTCAAAGGCTTCATACAGCCCGGCGATGACGGCCTGTTCGATCTCTGCGCCGGAAAGTCCATCCGAGGCCATTGCCAGGGTGTGCAGGTCAAACTGGCTGGGGTCACGGTTGCGTTTGACAAGGTGGATGTTCCAGATTTCGGAACGTTCGGCGGCGGTGGGAAGGTCTACAAAAAAGA
>JADLFO010000177.1 GCA_020845455.1 Caldilineaceae bacterium | reverse complement strand
CAAATGGATGCAGCAGTTTTTTGTCAACGAACCGCTCAACGCGCTGGAGGCCCTGACCGGCGTCAGCATCGGCGATTCGGCGGATCGGCTGCGTATCACCTCCTGGACCAGCCGCGGCAAACCGGTGATCGACCTGATCATCGAGCGCATCCCCCAGACCTTGTGGGTAGTGGGGCTGTCCTATCTCTTTGCGGTGCTGATCGCCGTGCCGCTGGGGGTGATTGCGGCGGTGCGGCAGAATTCGATCTTTGACCAGATCAGCACGGTGTTGTCGGTGATCGGCTTCTCGATGCCCACCTTTTTTACCGGGCTGCTGGCGATTGTGATCTTCAGTGTCCACTTCAAGTGGTTTCCCTCGGTCTATAACACCACGCTCGAAGTCAAGGATTGGTCCAGCTTGGCGGTGCAGATCAAACAGATGGTGCTGCCCGTGGCGGTGCTCACCTTTTTCCAGACGGCGACGCTCAGCCGCTTTACGCGCGCCTCGATACTGGATAACCTGGCGCTGGACTATGTGCGCACGGCGCGCGCCAAGGGGCTGCAAGAACGGCTGGTGGTGGTGCGCCATGTGCTGCGCAACAGCCTGATCCCGGTGGCGACCTTGATCGCGCTGGGCGTGCCGCAGATCTTCGCCGGCGCCATTATCACCGAGCAGATCTTCCGCATCAACGGGCTGGGCGCGCTGTTGATCAATTCGATCCAGAGTTTTGATATTCCGGTGGTCATGACCACGACGGTGATCTTTGCGATCCTGGTGGTGATCTTTAACCTGCTGGCCGATATTCTTTATGCCGTGTTGGACCCGCGCATCCAGTATCGCTAGTTCCGTTGTGTTTGCCCGGCCTGCCCCAAGGGCGCTGTAGGGAAAGCCTGTAGAGAAAGCTCGCAATGACAGCTACAACCACCACGACCACCGACTCCATCGCCCCCGCGCTCCAACTCAACAGCCAGGTGCGACGCACGCAGCGCACGCTCTGGGGAGACGCCTGGGTGCAGTTCCGGCGCAACCGGCTCGCCATGCTGGGGCTGGTGATCCTGACGCTGTTGACCCTCGTCTCGGTGGTCGGCCCTGTCGTCTATGATGTGGACCCGGAATTTATCGACATTTTGGCTGCCGAACAGTCCCCTAGTTGGGAACACCCGATGGGCACGGACGACCTGGGGCGCGACATGATGGCGCGCACCCTCTATGGGGGGCGTGTTTCGTTGGCGGTGGGCGTGGTGGCCATGGCGATCGCGATCTTCTTGGGGGCGGCGATCGGGCTGCTGTCGGGCTATTTTCGCGAGCTGGACAACCTGCTGATGCGCTTCACCGACATGATGCTGTCGCTGCCGCAACTGCCGCTGCTGTTGGTGATCATCATGTTGTTTCGCGAATCGCTGCGCGCCGCGTTTGGCCCGGAGATCGGCATTTTTATCTTGATCGTCTTTGTGATCGGCGTGTTGGGGTGGATGCCGACGGCGCGCATTGTGCGCGGGTCGGTGCTGTCGATCAAGGAGAAGGAGTTTGTGGAGGCCGCGACCTGCGTGGGGTCGAGGCGCGGCAAGATCATGGCCCGGCACATCCTGCCCAATGTGCTCAGCCCGATCATCGTCTCGGCCACGATCGGCGTGGCGAATGCCATCCTCAACGAATCGGCGCTGTCGTTTTTGGGGCTGGGCTTCCCTTCGGATGTGCCGACGTGGGGGCGGCTGCTCTACGAAGGCAAGGACTTTTTGACGCGCACACCCTGGGTGGTGATCTGGCCGGGCGCGTTGATTTCGCTGACGATCCTCAGCATCAACTTTATGGGCGACGGGCTGCGCGATGCGCTCGACCCGCGCATGCGCCGCTGAGCGCCGCGCCTGCCCAACCAAACGCCCGCGACCGAAGCCGCGGGCGTTTTTGTTGCTCGGTTGTAAAACGCGATCTGAGCTTAGCGGCTCATGACGTGGCTCTTGGCCGACGCAAAGTTCTTGGCGACCGCATCCCAGTTGACCACGTTCCAGAAGGCCTTGATGTAGTCGGGCCGGCGGTTCTGGTAGTGCAGATAGTAGGCGTGCTCCCACACATCCAGCCCCAAGATCGGCGTGTCGCCCTGCATGTAGGGGCTGTCCTGGTTGGCTGTGCTGTAGACATCCAGGCTGCCGTCCGGCTTGACCACCAGCCAGGCCCAGCCGCTGCCAAAGCGGGTGGAGGCGGCGCTGCCGAACTTTTCCTTAAAGGTGTCGAAGCTGCCAAAGGCCGAGTTGATGGCGCTGCCCAGGTCGCCCGACGGCTGGCCGCCGCCGTTTGGCCCCATGATGGTCCAGAACAGGTTGTGGTTGGCATAGCCGCCGCCGTTGTTCTGCACCGCGGTCTTGATGTTGGCAGGCACCCGGTCCATGTGCTTGAGAATCTCGACGATGTCCTTGCCGTCCAGGTCGGTGCCGGCAATGGCATTGTTGAGGTTGTTCGTATAGGCGGCGTGGTGCTTGTCGTGGTGGATCTCCATGGTGCGCGCGTCGATGTTTGGCTCGAGCGCGTTGGCAGGATAGGGCAGATCCGGTAGTTTGAACGGCATGAGGTCCCTCCTTTATGCTGTCCTTGTTGTGGCGATTGCTGTGCCTTGCGTCGCGGTTCGCCGCGACCGGCCCATTGACAATGGTTGATACGGCTCCAAACAACCAGCGAGTATAACGGGTCTCTCCAGGTTTTGCCGTACCCTAGTATACAAATGGGCAAGGGGAACGCCTAACCTTAGGTTTAACCGGATGATACCGTGATGAGCGTGATCTGTGGGGCCGCGCCCAGGCGCACGGGGATGCCTTCGCCGATGCCGCGCGTGATGTAGATTTGGGTCTTGCCGCGGCGCAGATGGCCCGCCACTTCGGCGCGGCGCAAGAATGTGCTTTGCGTGTGGGCCGCACCGATCCAGGGCAGCACGACCTGCCCGCCGTGGGTGTGGCCCGCCAACACCAGATCCACCTGGTCGATCTCCGGCTCTTGCAGGATGTCGGGGTTGTGGCTGAGCAGGATGGTCGGCGCATCATAGGGGATTTCGCCCAGGGCTTGGCGCAGGCGGGGGTGGCCTTCGGTCACGTCGTCCACCCCGGCGATGTAGATGTCGACGCCGTCCGGCTGATGAGGGACATGGCTCAGCCGGATATAGCGGTTGTGCAGGGTCTGGATGTTGCGCGCCTGCAGCGCCTGTTCCAGCGTGGCGACGTCGTTGTGGCCCGTGCGTTTGAGGTCGAGCGGCGCGTTGACAAAGTGATACCAAAAGCGCGCAAAGAGTTGGGCACGGTCGACCCAAGAGAGCGGCTTCTTGAAGCGCTCATCCTTGCCCTGGAAACGTGTCCAAGAGCGCCGGAACATATCCTTATGGCTGTAGGTGGTGTAGTCGTGGTTGCCAAAGACCGCATAGGCCCCCAGGCGCGGGCGCGGCAGACCGTCGAGCAGAGCCAGCACATTGGGCAGCCCGCTGTCGTAGTGCAGAAAGTCGCCGGTATGGATCAGCAGATCGTAGTCCAGACCGGCGCAGGCGCGGCGGATACTGCCGATCTTGGCCTGTTCGCGCCAGTTTTCCCCGCGGAAGTGCGTGTCGGAGAGATGTAGAATCCGCAGCCCTTGGGCGGGGAGATGGCCGTTGGCGTTGGGAAGCGTGATCTTCAGGTGATCCATGTGAACGTGCAGCGGTTCGCGGAAGATCGCATAGCCGGCCACGCCTGCGCCGACTCCCATCAAGAGGCTCAGGCCTCCCAGCAGCCCGCGCCGGCGGCGCAGCCGCGTGGATAGGCGGCGCGCCCCGCTGCCTGCCGCCTCTGTCCCCGCGCTGTCTTTAGCCGTCAAATTTCCAACCTTCATAGGCATCTCGCGCCTCCCTGCGATTTGACCGGCGGCGGGCTGTCGCCGCGATCCACCGGCCAATCTCCCATCGTACTGCACTTGAAAGACAGGCCCAAATTGGCGGTCTGCAAAATGGGAATGCCAGCCGTGTTGCTCGGATTCCCCCTACTGCACCCAAAGTTGATGATAGGCCGGAAGCACAGCATGGGAAGTTGACAATGCCCGGCGAAACGGGGAAAATGGATCAGATTATGACCTGTTGCAGCGAGATAGACAGCGGTTCCGCGCACGCAGGAACCCATGCGATCATCCAGATAAAGAGAGGCTTTCAATGACGACCTCTGCTCCCGTCGTTCAGGGACAAACCTTGGATCCCGGCTTTACCGAAAAGGCCATCAACACGATCCGCATGTTGGCCGCCGATGCCGTTCAGACCGCCAAGTCGGGCCATCCTGGGCTGCCGATGGGCATGGCCGCCCCGGCCTTTGTACTGTGGACACAGCACATGCACTACAGCCCCACCCACCCGGCCTGGGCCAACCGCGACCGCTTTGTGTTGAGCGCCGGGCACGGCTCGATGCTGCTCTATGCTCTGCTCCATCTGACGGGCTATGACCTGCCGCTGGACGAACTGCGCAATTTCCGCCAGTGGGGCAGCATGACGCCCGGCCATCCGGAGGTGCATCACACGCCGGGCGTGGAGACAACCACCGGCCCCTTGGGCCAAGGCTTTGCCAACGGCGTCGGCATGGCGCTGGCGACCGAGTGGCTGGCGGCGCGCTTCAACCGGCCTAACTATCCCGTGATGGATCACTTTATCTATGCCATCGTCAGCGACGGCGACCTGATGGAAGGCATCGGCAGCGAGTCCGCCAGCCTGGCGGGCCATCTCCAACTGGGCCGGCTGATCTATCTCTATGACAATAACTCGGTCACCATCGACGGCAAGACCGAGATCGCCTATACCGAAGATTGGGCCAAGCGTTTTGAGGCCTATGGCTGGCATGTTCAGCAGGTCGATGGGTTAGACCTGGCGGGGATCGACGCCGCGATCACGGCGGCCAAGGCCGACCCACGGCCCAGCATCATCGGCGTGCGCACGATCATCGGCTATGGCAGTCCGCACAAGGCCGGCACCTCCGGCGCGCACGGCGAGCCTTTGGGCGAAGACGAGCTAAAGGCCACCAAGGATGCGTTGGGCTGGCCCCAGGAGCCGCGCTTCCTCATCCCCGACGACGTGCTGGCCTTCTATCGCCAGGCGGTGGCGCGGGGCAAACAGTGGGAGCGCGAGTATGACGACCTGCTGGCAGCCTATACGCGAGACTATCCTGCGGAGGCCGCCGAACTGCGCCAGATGTTGAGCGGCGATCTGCCGGAAGGCTGGGAGGAGGCGCTGCCGGTCTTTCCGGCGGGCAAGCCGATGGCGACGCGCAACGCCAGCAGCAAGGTGATCAACGAACTGGCAGAGGTGATCAAGAACTTGGTGGGCGGCAGCGCCGACCTGGCCGCCAGCAACAAGACCACGATCGAGGGCGCAGGCTTTGTCGCTCCCGGCCACTTTGCCGCGCCCAACATTCACTTTGGCGTGCGCGAACACGCCATGGGCGGCATCCTCAACGGGATGGCGCTGCACGGCGGGCTGATCCCCTATGGCGGGACCTTTCTGATCTTTACCGACTATATGCGGCCCAGCATGCGCCTGGCCGCGCTGATGGGGGTGCGCGTGGTCTATGTGATGACCCACGACAGCATCGGGCTGGGCGAAGACGGCCCGACCCACCAGCCCATCGAACACTTGGCCGCGCTGCGCGCCATCCCCAACATGACGGTGGTTCGCCCCGCCGACGCCAACGAGACCTCGGCGGCATGGCGGGCGGCGTTGACTAACACCGACGGGCCGACCGTCTTGGCGCTGACCCGCCAGAACCTGCCGGTCTATGACCGCGCCGGCGAGGGGTTGGGCGCAGCCGACGAGTTGGCGCTTGGCGGCTATGTGTTCTATGAACAGGCCCCGGATGGGCTGGAGATCATCCTGATCGGTACCGGCAGCGAGGTGGAGATCGCCTTTGACGCCGCCAAACTGCTGGCCGGCGAGGGCATCGGCGTGCGCGTGGTCAGCCTGCCTTCCTGGGAACTGTTTGAAAAACAGGGGGCAGCCTATCAGTCCGAGGTGCTGCCGCCCGACCCGCCCAAGCTGGCGATTGAAGCGGCGGCCTCCTTTGGCTGGGAACGCTGGGTGGGCAACGACCCGGCGCGCGGCGCGGTGATCGGGATCGATCATTTTGGGGCCAGCGCGCCCTATCAGCGCATCTATGAGGAATTTGGACTGACCGCAGCGCACGCCGTCGCCAAGGCCAAGGCGCTGCTCGGCCGTTAGCCACAGATCGTTTGTTACAGACGGTTTGCTACAAGACAGAGAGCATCGCATCTATGGCTTTGATGACCTTGCTGCGCGACCTGGCGCGGCGCACGCGCCAGCATCACGCCATCGAACACGCGACGCTGCACATGTTGGCGGCGCGCTTTCCACATCAGAACTTCGCCGGATACAGCGACCCGTTGGGTTTTACGATCTACGGCGATGTCGACGCGGAGACGCTGCGCCGTGCGGTGGGGGATGCGCTGCTGCGGCTGCAGGCCGGGGAAACCGGCCTGGCGATCCATCCGAACTGTGGCACAAACCTGGCAGTGGCGACGGTGTTGGCGACCTTGGCCGCCTGGCTTGGGATCGGGCTGCCGGGCCGCCGTCATCCGCTCGACCGGCTGGCGGGCGGTCTATTCTTGGTGCTGGTGGCGCAGATCGCGGCCAAGCCGCTGGGGCTGCACTTGCAGGGCTATACGACGCTGGCCGCGGTCGGCGACCGCTGGGTGGCGGAGATCCGCCCGCTGCACGCGGGGCCGAATCCGGGGCGACGAGTGCGCGCCCATCGTGTGCTGTTTGAATAAGTTCGTTCCCATATGGTCTATCTCTTTCTCAACGCCGACGAGTTCCTGGTTGCCCAGCGATTGGCCGCGCTCAAGGCGGCGCTGGGCGACCCGGAGTTGGCGGGGTTGAACATCGCCGAGATCGAGGGGCCGCAGACCAACGCCGCCGATATCTTGGGCCAGGCGAGCATGATGCCCTTTCTGGCCGAGCGCCGTCTGGTGATCGTGCGTGGCTATTTGGGCCATCTGGAAAAACGTATGGCCGCTAGCAAGGGCGCCGACAGCGCGGCCCACGCCGAGGCCGCCCAGTTTTTGAAAGGGCTGGCCGCGCCGGTGGAGAGCGCCGACCTGGTCTTGGTGGAACCTAATTTAGATAAGCGCCGCGCCCCTTGGCGCGGCTTCACGCCCGACAAGGCCGGCTCGTCTATACCGGGGCTGCAAGACTTGATCCAGGCCAAGCAGGTGCAACTGGAAGAGATGGCCGCGCCCGACGCGCGCGGGCTGCCGGCGTGGATCGACCAATATGCCAAGCAGCAGGGGATCGCCGTTGAGCCGCGCGCCGTGCAGGTGTTGGCGACGTTTGTGGGGGCCAACCTGCGCCAGTTGGCCAACGAACTGGATAAGCTGGCGACCTATGGCCGCGGCCGCGCCATCACCGCAGCGGATGTCGATCTGCTGGTGAGCGATGCTGGCGAGGCGATGATTTGGACGCTGACCGATGCGTTGAGCCAGCGGAACCCGCGCGCCGCCATGCAGTCGCTGCACGCGCTGCGCCGCGGTGATGCCAATGCCTTCTATCTGCTGACGATGATCGCCCGCCAATACCGCATCATGCTCAAGGTGAAGGACGCGCTGGCCGGCGCGGCCAGCGCCAACGAGTATGACCTGGCCAAACAACTGGGCGAGAAGCCCTTCCCGATCAAAAAGGCCATGCAGCAGGCCGCAGGCTACAGCGCCGGCGACCTGGTCGACGTCTTGGACCGGCTGTTGGAGGCCGACTTTGCTATGAAAACCGGCGCCGACTCCGACACCGAGATCGATCTCTTGATTGCCGAATTGACCCGACGCTGAATGTTTCTCTCCCATCTGTCGCTCACCCACTTTCGCAACTATCGTCACCTCGAACTGGACTTCGCGCGGCGTTTGACCTTGCTGCAGGGGCCGAATGCCCAGGGCAAGACCAATCTGCTGGAGGCGCTCTATTTCTTGGCGACCAGCAAGCCGGTGCATGCCCAGACTGAGCGCGAGGTGGTGGATTGGCAGGCCACGCAAGAGCCGATCCCCTACAGCCGCCTGACGGCCATGGTACAGGGCCATGCTGCTGGTCAGGGCCGCGCCTTGGAGCTAGAGATCCTGCTCACCCCGCGCGGCGACGGGCTGAACTACACCAAACAGGTACGCATCAACGGCGTGAACAAACGCAGCCTCGACTTGATCGGGCTGCTGCGCGCCGTGCTTTTTCTGCCGGAAGATGTCAAGCTGGTGGACGGCAGCCCCGGCGAGCGGCGGCGCTATCTGGATATCGCGCTCTGCCAGATTGACCCGGTCTACTGCCGCACGCTGGCGGCCTATCAGAAGGTGCTGGCGCAGCGCAACAGCCTGCTCAAACAGCTGCGCGAGGAAGGGGCGCGGCCCGGCGTTCCGGCCACCGAGGCGCAGTTGGGTTTTTGGGATGAACAACTGGTGCAGCACGGCAGCGTGGTGGTGGCGCGGCGTCACAACTTTCTGTCCGAGATCGCGCCCGTGGCCCAGGCGCGCGATGCCGAGCTTTCGGGCGGGCAGGAGACGCTGGCCGTCGAATTTCTGCCGAGCTTCAACTATGGCCCCTGGCGCGATGTAGAGTATGAACTGTGGCAGGAGGGGCAGTTATTGGGCGATCTGCGCTGGCCCTGGGGTGAGACCGTGAGCGCCGAGGAGGTCGCACCCCATTTTGGCGCACGCTTGGAGGAACGCCGCGCCCGCGAACTGGCGGCAGGCGCAACGCTCTACGGCCCGCACCGCGACGATATGCGCTTTCTGTCCAATGGCCGCGACCTGCGCTCCTTTGGCAGCCGCGGCCAGCAGCGCAGCGCGGCGCTCTCGCTCAAGCTGGCCGAGGTGCAGGTGATGACCGCCGGCGACGGCGTGGCCCCGCTTTTGCTCTTGGACGATGTGATGAGTGAGTTGGATGCCCAGCGCCGCAGCACGCTCTTAAAGACCTTAGAGGGCGTGAGCCAGGCGGTGATCACCACCACCGACTGGGAGGATTTCGCTCCGGAATTTCGCCGCGAGGCGCAGTGTCTCCACGTTTGCGCCGGGACGATCGCACCGGCGGGTGATGCAGCCTTGGTCTAGCGCATGCCCGTGTCGGGCGGCGCGGCGGGAGGCGATGATGGCGGTGATGGGGAGCGCACCACCGTGGCGCGCAGGTCGCTGGTCAGCGCGCTGACCGTGCGACGCCAGCGGGTGATGCTGCTGGTGGAGCGAATCACCGGGTCGACCACGGCATCGCTCATAAAGGTGGCGGTGCCGCGCACCGTGTTGACCGTAGTCTGGGCGTCTTCGATGATCGGGCGGATCTCGGTTTGCACGATCTTGATCAGCCGCCAGACTTGCCAGATCAACACCGCCAGCAGTACGCCGATGACGATGCTCTGCAGAGCGACGATGATGATGGCGATGTCGCGCATGGTGGCAGTGACCACGAATCCCTCTCCTTATCTACTTCTGTTCCCCGCTAACTCGCGTGCGCCGATCAGCGCCAGCCAGGCGAAGATCGAGGCTTCGACGACATGCACCTGGCCGATGCGCGGCAGCGGCAGTTGCAGCAGCATGCCGATCAACTGGCCGACGGCAAACCCACCCGCCGCCGCGGCGGCATAGATCAGCAGATCGCGCAGCGAACGCCCCCCCCACAGGTGCAGCAGGCTGGCGTAGGCGATGCAGAGCAGCGCGCTCAGCAGCAGCGCGGGGGGGATCCACTGGAACATCAAGTGATGATCCCGCCGCCCAGGCAGAGGTCGCCGTCATAGAAAACTGCGCCCTGGCCGGGGGTGATACCGCGCAGCGGCTCGGCAAAGGCGACCTGTATGCTGCCGTCTGCCTGCGGATAGAGCGTGCAGGCGGCGGGGGCGGCGCGATAGCGGATCTTGCACTCAGCCCGCATCCCCGGCCGCGGCGGCGCGTCGAGCGTCCAGTTCACGTCACGCGCAGTGAGTGAGGTTTGGCCCAGTTCTTGCACCGTGCCCACGATCAAGGCGTTGCGCGTGCTGTCCAGTTCCAACACAAACAGCGGCTCGGCGGTTCCGCTGATCCCCAGCCCCTTGCGCTGTCCAATCGTATAGTTGGGCAGGCCGTGATGCTCGCCCCACTGCCGCCCCTGGCGGTCCAAGATGGGGCCGGGCTGCATGGCCTGTGCGGCCCAGTCCTGCAAGAAGCGGCGGTAGTCGTCGTCGGCGATGAAGCAGAGGTCCATCGAATCGTGCTTGCTGGCGGTGGGCAGCCCGCGCGCCGCGGCCATGCGCCGCACCTCGCTTTTGGGATAGTCGCCGATGGGCAGCAGCACGTCGCGCAGTTGGGCCTGGCCCATGACGCTGAGCACATAGCTTTGGTCCTTGTGCCCGTCCTGCGCCTTGAGCAGATGGACCGTGCCGTCCGCCTGGCGCTGCGTGCGGGCGTAGTGGCCCGTGGCGAGGTAATCGGCCCCCAACCGCCGTGCATAGTTGAGCAGATAGTCAAAGCGGATGTGGCGGTTGCAGGCTAGACAGGGGTTAGGCGTCTGCCCCGCGCTGTACCCGGCGATAAAGAAATCTACCACCTGCCGCTTAAAGGGTTCCTCGACGTTGATCAGGTAGAAGGGGATGCCCAACTGGTCGGCCACGCGCCGCGCGTCGTGGACGCTCTCCAGGCTGCAGCATTTGTTGGTCGAGCCTTCGCCGGGGTGCATCTCGGCCCAGAGGCGCATCATGATGCCGATGCAGTTGTATCCCTGTTCTACCAGCAGCGCCGCGGCCAACGAGCTATCTACGCCGCCGCTCATGGCGACGACGACCGT